>JBIQHO010000244.1:0-5464 GCA_044508545.1 Bradyrhizobiaceae bacterium
GCTGAACGGGCGGCGCATCGACATCCTGCCGCTCGATGCGGACGACGTGGCCGAGATCGCGCGCGACAACAACCTGATCGTCGGCGCCGAGCAACAGACCGATCGCATCGAGACCACCGACTTGGCGGCCCAGAACGGCAACAAGGCCGGCTTCATCGAACTGCAATCGGCTTTTGCGAAACGGTTCTTCCTGGTCGCGAATGTCCGCGAAGATTCCAACGACCGCTTCGGTGAACACATGACCTACCGGGTCGCGCCGGGGGTCATTCTTCCCGTCACCGAGACGAAACTGAAGGCGAGCTACGGCACCGGATTCAAGGCGCCGTCGCTGAGCCAGTTGTATCAGGACTATCCGGCTTTCGGTTTCTTCGCCAACCCCAACCTGAAGCCAGAGGAAAGCACGGGCTACGATGCCGGGTTCGAGCAGCCTCTGTTCAACGACCGCGTGCGGTTCGGCTCGACCTACTTCCACAACGACCTCACCAACCTGATCGACTACAACGACACGTTCACCTCGCTGGTGAACGTCAACCGCGCGATTACGGAAGGCACCGAGACGTTCGTCTCCGCGCAGATCACTGATCGTTTCGGCATCCGCGCCGATTACACCTTCACCCGCGCCGTCGATGCTGCCACCGGCCTGCAACTGTTGCGCCGGCCCAAGGACAAGTGGAGCGTGACGGCGACATGGCTTCCCCTCGATCAGTTGACCTTGTCGGCGACGGTGCTTCGTGTCAGCAACTGGATTGACGTCACCCGCGACGGCTCGGCCTCCGGAATTGTCGCGCCGGGCTATACGCTCGTGAACCTGCGCGGCGACTACGCCGTCAACGACCAGGTCAAGCTCTTCGCGCGGGTCGATAACCTCTTCGACCGCCGCTACCAGAACCCGACCGGATTCCTCGCGCCCGGCCTCGGGATTTTCGGCGGCATCCGGGTGGCGAGTTACGGAGTGCGATAGCTTTCGAAGGACAATCGGCGGCAATCACGATTGTCCAATTGCGCATCCGGAAATCCAGTCATCCGAGAACTATTGACCACTGGATTCCAGGTTCGTCGCTTCACGACGCCCCGGAATGACGAAGCAGCCCACGCGCGCTACTCGATCGGCCGCCCGGTCATGGCGACGAGTTCGCGCACCAGGCGGTCCGACATCTGTCCGGTCACCGGCAGCCGGCGAGCCTGCTCGAATTTCCGGATCGCGGCCTGGGTGTCGGTCCCGACCGTTCCTGTCGGCTTCAACTGGCCGTAGCCGTATTCGGTCAAGGTCCGCTGAACCGAGGCGACGCGGCGCGTCGCGTTAATGAGATCGGCAACGGGATCGCCATGCGGCGCAACCGGTTTGCCGGGACTGGCGGGAGGATCGGCCGACTTGACTTCGACCGTATCCGCCTCGACCGGACGAGGACGCGGCAGCGGATTGGCCTGCGGCAAGACCGGCGGCATCGTGGCCGCGGATCCGAACATCGGCGAGGGATGATGGCCGGCCTGCATGAACATGGCGTTGGCGACGATGACGCCGATGGCGGCGAAAGCAAGCGATCCCGCGAGCAGGTCCTTCGGGCTGTACAGCAGGATGCGCATGGCGAGACCGCGTTCCGCGTCAGCTTCATCTCTCCCGGCAGCCGCGCGGCGACGGCGCGGCCGCGCCGCATCTCCTCCGATAGCTTGTCTAGGCACTCTTCTTCACCCGATGACCGTGATCCTGCCTGCCGGCGCGGGGGACCGGCGTCAGCGTCGCGACATTGTCCGATGACGGCTCGACTTCGGGCACGAACGTCAGCGGCAACATGACGGTCACCGTGGTCCCCTCCTCCACCTTGCTCTGCACATCGATCTCGCCCCGATGCAAGGCGACGAGACTTTTGACGATCGACAGTCCGAGTCCGGTCCCTTCGTGACGGCGCTGGTAGGTTTTTCCAGCCTGGAAGAAGGGATCGCCGATCCGCTTGAGGTCTTCCTGCGCAATGCCGACGCCGTTGTCCGTCACGCGCAGCAGCATGCGCGATCCCTCGACGCGGGCCGAGACCATGACCCGGCCGCCGCGCTCGGTGAACTTGACGGCGTTCGATACCAGGTTCAGAACGATCTGCCGGAACGCGCGCGGATCGCCGGTGATCTGCGGCAAGTCGTCCGGAACGCGGGTGACGAGTTCGATGCCGTTGTCGCGCGCCTTGAGCGCCAGCAGACTGCCGCAGTTGAGCAGTACCTCGCGCGGCGCGAACGGCTCGGGCACGATCTCGAAGTTTCCGGATTCCATTTTCGACATGTCGAGGATGCTGTTGACCACCGACAACAGATGCTGGCCGGAGTCGTTGATGAGCTGGGCATACTCCTTGCGCCGCGCCGCATCGAGCAGCAGCGCATCCTCCTGAACCATCATTTCCGAAAAGCCGATGATGGCATTGAGCGGCGTTCGCAGTTCGTGGCTCACGGTTGCGAGAAACCGGTTCCTGGCAGCGTCGGCGCGTTCGGCCGCGGCGCGCGCCAATTCCAGCGCGTGCTCCTGATGCTTCCGCTCGGTGATATCACGCATCACGGCAACGACTTCGGGTTCTTCGGAGGTCATTGCGGCGGAGACCGGCTCGAGCGGACGGCATCGCATTTCCACCCATATGATGTCCGGCGGATGGCGCGCCTCTCGCTGCGGACCCCGCGCGATCTCGCGCCTGAGCCTGAACTCGACGCTTTGCGCATCGTTGCCGAGCGCAGCCGCCGCAAGCGCGGTGAGATAGGCCGGCCGATCGGCCACGTGGACCCGCTCGAACAGGCCGTGCTCCCGCAATTCCGATACCGGCACGCCGAGCAGCGCTTCCGCGGCAGGCGAAATGAACTGCACGGCGCCGTTGCGCTTGTGGCGCGAAATTACGTCGCTCATGTTGCGCGCCAGCAGGCGATAACGGCCTTCCTCGACGTTCAGCAGCGAGGTTCCGGTGCGCGCCAGCGCCTCGGCGCCGAACGCAATACCCGCGGCATACAGCGTCGCGGACGCAATGCCGAACGCCATCAGGACGCTGTGCGCCGTCGCACCGGAGTCGGGCGACGGCAGAACGCCAAGGTAGCTCATCGCGATCAGCGCGAGCACGCACGATACCGCAAGCGCCGATGCGAAGCCGATGACGCGGCGGGAGGCGGACAGCGCCGCTTCCAGCGGAATCAGGGCAAGCCAGATCGCCGCGAACGATCCGATTCCGCCGGTCGCAATCGCGATCATCATGACAAGGCCGGCGAGCGCGATCGACGACAGCACGTGCGCGTCTTCATAACGTCCGGTCCGCGACAGGAAATAGGCGAGCAGAATCGGAACGACGAGCCAGGCGAACGCCAACACTTCCAGCGCCGTCGGCGCGCCGCGGATCGCAAGATAGACCGGAAACGCCGCGAAGGCGACGAGGCTCCCCAGGAGACGCGGTCCCATGAACGCCCGATGACGCGCCCGCGTCAACGCATCGTATCGCGCCGACGGATGCAGCAGGGCGTCGAGACAGTCCTGGATAAGGGTCAATGCGGTCACGTCGCTCGCGCTTCGGCCGACGTCGTAGCAGACGCGCCAAAACGCCTCCATTTTCGTTGGCGCAACCTGTCAGAGTGAACTTAAGCGAACGCTAAGGCGGTCCGGTCCGTGACGAAACAACACGCGCGGATGCCGTTTTCCCGCGCGTCGACGGCGGCATTCGACGAGAATGGTGAATGCAAGGTTTCCAGCATGCCGCGGACGCCGCATCAATCGAAAATTTACGCCGAATCGAGTTCCGCCGACGATCGCATGATTTTCTTCGCGACAACGACTGCGGACACACCCGGGATTCAGCACCGCCTGATACGGAAGGGGACAGATTGCGGAATTCAACGCAACGGGGTGAAAGACACATAGGGACGCGACATGTTTTTTCTGCTTCGCATGGCCTTCTGGCTCGGGCTGGTGCTCGTGCTGCTGCCGAGGGACAACGCGCCCGAGGCGGACAAGGGTCCCCGGATCGGAACCTCCGAGGCCGTGTCGGCGGCGACGGCGGCCGTCTCCGACATGAGCCGCTTCTGCGCGCGCCAGCCTGCGGCCTGCGAGGTCGGCGGCCACGCCGCGGCCGCGATCGGACGTCGCGCGCAGGATGGTGCGAGAAAACTGTACCGGATCATCACCGACAAGCGCGCTCCCGACCATACCGGGTCGATCGAGGCCATGGCGTCGAACGCGGAAGCAGCTTCCGAGGATGCGCGGCATGACACGCTGACGCCGGAGGATTTGCAGACGGAATGGAATCTCGGGGTCCCGGGCTCAACCCCCGCCAAGTAGAGCATGATCCCGAAAAGTGGAAACCGGTTTTCGGAAAAGATCACGCTCAAACAAAAAGATAAGCGGGACGTCTGATTCAACCAGCTGGAACAGACGCTCGTGCGGGATGGGAAGGCGGCTCTCCAGGCGCCCCGTTGGCACGGAACAATTTCCGCACGGGATCGCCTCGGTCGTATCGATTTTACCCGCAGGCGGGCCTATATAAGGCTTGCGATAATCAGACATACGGACACTGGACCTGGATGACGATCGACGAGATCAGGGACAACTTCGAGCTGCTGGAGGAATGGGACGACCGCTATCGGTACGTCATCGAACTCGGACGCACCCTCGAACCGATGAGCGAAGCCGAACATTCCGCCGCCAACAAGGTTCAGGGCTGCACCAGCCAGGTCTGGCTGTCGCTCAAGGTCGCCCGCGACGCCGACAATGATGCGGTGCTGGCCTATGTCGGCGACAGCGACGCACATATCGTGCGCGGCCTGATCGCGATCCTGCTGACGCTTTATTCCGGCCGGAAACCGCAGGCCATTCTCGATACCGACGCGATCGCCGTCTTTGACGAACTCGGCTTTCGCGAGCATCTCACGCCGCAACGTTCCAACGGGCTGCGCGCCATGGTCGAACGCATTCGCAGGGATGCGCGGGAGGCGCTGGCCGACGCGGCCTGACCGGGCGGCGCTTCGCGCCGACCGACCCGCTGGTTCGCAGGGATAGAACAGCCGATCCGGCCGTCATTCATCAGGCTCCCGCCTATTCGACAGTAAAGGCTGCGTCGCTCGCGAGCCAGGTCCGGACATGCGCGCTCGCCTCGGCTCGTCCTGCGCTCCCCAGGCCATAGTGCCGGGCCAGCCGGTCGAGCGCCAGTTGCAGCACGACTTTCGCCGACCGCGGAGGCCAGCCGCGCTCGCGCTCGACATCCTCGAGCCCGCGCAGAAAGCAGCAGACATCCATCAGCAGGCCGGAAAATTCCGGTCCGCACGCCTGCATCGCCAGCCGTACCCGTTGCCGCGACGCGATGATCAGATCGGTCATCTCGCAAGGGCCCGCTCCGGATCCGCGCGGCCGTCCTCCGGTCGGCGACGACCAGTTCGAGGTCACCCGCGGCGTCAGATTCCCGCGCGTGAAATCCGCGCGCAACCGTTCGCCGGCCGCAAACTGGTCGCGGCTGAT
>JBIQHO010000245.1:0-5386 GCA_044508545.1 Bradyrhizobiaceae bacterium
CGCGCGACGCGGATTTAATCCCGCGATAACGCGCGATCCGGCCCTTCGTTCAACGCAAAAAGGCCCAACGACGTTGTCGTGGCGCCTTCTGTTGTAAAGTCACAGCGGCAGATCAGGTCTGCTGGATCGCCGACAGCTCCCATTTTCCGCCGCCACGGCGCGCGAACGTCCAGACGTCGGTCGCCTCCTGCGGCTGGTCGCTGCCTTCGACCACCCGGCCACCGGCGCGCTCGATGGTCTTGTCGATCAGCGAGTAGCGCAACGCCACCGTGGCGTAATCGGTGTTGCCCTCGCGCCAGGCTTCCGCGAGATCGCCCTGCAGGAGCTTGACATTGGACACCTTGTTGACGACGCCGCGAGCTTCGTTGGCCCGAAGATCCTCGGTGAAGTACGACACCATTTCAGGGGTCGCCATCGTATGCAGCTTGTTGACGTCCTCGTTCGACCATGCGGTCTGGATGTCTCCAAGCAGACGTTCGAAGGCCTCATAGTCTGACGGGGTGATTTCCAGCGGAGCGGCGTTTGCCGTTGAACCAAAACCCAAACCGCTGCGTGGACTCGCCTGAGCACCGGGTCCGGGGGCTGGCGCCGATCCCGCATAGGCAGGCGCATTGCGCCGCTGCCACCATGACATCACCAGGCGGACGACGAGAACGATCAGGGCGATCTGAAGCAGCAGCCCGATGATGGACGACAGGCCTCCGAGACCGCCGAACAGCCCGCCGCCGAACAGCAGGCCAAGCAAGCCCGCGCCGAGGAAACCGGCGGCAAGGCCGCCGAGCATTCCCATGCCGGGCCGATTGAAGCCTCCGGTTGCCGCCGTGCCTGCGCCCGGACGGCCGGGCTGCGCCATGGTCCGGTCGAACGGACGCGCCGCGTTCGGCGCGGTATTGGTGACGGGCGGCGCGGAGAAGGTCCGTGCGCCCCGCGATCCATAGCTCCTGCCGCCTCCGATGCGGGCGTCCGCCGAAGAGACGGCGAGCATCAACGGGAACGCCAACGACAGGATGATGGCGAGGAGCTTCATCATGCCGAATGCCCGCTGGGTCAATTTCATGTGGTTGTTCCTTTATTCCCCGGCAGGGGGAAGCGTCCCTAACATGGGCAGCCCACGGCAAAAGGGAAGTCCTATCGTTTGACGAAACTGCGGCGCACCGTCGCGGAGATCGCTGCCGCAAAAACAAGCCGCTCCGTCACGCCCGCGCCAGATCAAGGAAATGCCGCCCGGCCTTGTCTTCGATTTCGACGATCCAGGCGTCAGGATCGAACCGGACTTCCTTCGCAAGACGTTCCTCCACCGCCTGCTCGGCAACGGGCTCGCTCGACGAGGGGGTAAAAACCCGTTCGATGGGCCGGCTGTCGTCATATACGGCCTGCGGCGCAGGGGCGTACAGCATCGCATTGCCGTTCATAAGCGCGAGCTTGACGAACACGGCGCCGGCCTCCTCCGCGCCGCGACGGCGTACCGCGCCGTAGATACCCTCGGTCTGGCAGCGACGCAGATACGCCGCGACCCATATGCTCGATTTCAAACGCATGGGGATGACGATAGGCCGTTCGTGCCAGCGACACCAGTTCGACGTTCAATCCGCATCGGTTTGTTTCCTCACCACGGCTCTGCTAGAGCATGATCCCGGAAAAGCCCGCCCGGGACTTGATCCGGGGCGGGAACCGGTTTTCGAAATCATGCTCTATCAATAAAGGCAGGCAGGAGTCTGATTCAACGACGTTGGACCGGACTCCAACGCGCGGCATAATTCCTGAATACGTCAAGGACCGTCGATGATCCCTCGCTACACCCGCCCGGAAATGGCTTCGATCTGGGAGCCGCAAACCCGTTTCAAGATCTGGTTCGAGATAGAGGCTCACGCCGCTGACGCGCTGGCCGAACTCGGAGTGATTCCGAAGCAGGCGGCCGAAACCATCTGGGCCAAGGCGAAAGACGCCACTTTCAACGTCGAGCGGATCGACGAGATCGAACGCGAGACCAGGCACGACGTCATCGCCTTCCTCACTCACCTGGCCGAAATCGTCGGTCCCGAGGCGCGCTTCGTGCATCAGGGAATGACCTCCTCCGACGTGCTCGACACCTGCCTCAACGTCCAACTCACCCGCGCCGCCGACATCCTGATCGCCGACATCGACAAGCTGCTTGCGGCGCTCAAGACCCGCGCGCTCGAGCACAAAATGACGCCGACCATCGGACGCTCGCACGGCATCCATGCCGAGCCCGTCACTTTCGGCCTCAAGATGGCATACGCCTATGCCGAGTTCTCGCGCGCCAGGGAGCGCCTGATCGCCGCCCGCAAGGAGGTCGCGACCTGCGCGATCTCCGGCGCGGTCGGCACCTTCGCGCAGATCGATCCGCGCGTTGAAGAGCACGTCGCCCTGGCGATGGGCCTCGTGCCGGAGCCGGTCTCGACGCAGGTGATTCCGCGCGACCGCCACGCGATGTTCTTCGCCACCCTCGGCGTCATTGCCTCATCGATGGAGCGGCTCGCCACCGAGATCCGCCATCTGCAACGCACCGAGGTGCTGGAGGCCGAGGAGTTCTTCTCCGAGGGACAGAAGGGCTCGTCGGCGATGCCGCACAAGCGCAATCCGGTGCTGACCGAGAACATCACAGGGCTCGCCCGCATGGTGCGTGCCTACGTGACGCCGGCGCTGGAGAACGTGGCGCTCTGGCACGAGCGCGACATCTCGCACTCTTCGGCCGAGCGCGTGATCGGCCCCGACGCCACGGTCACCCTCGACTTCGCGCTCAACCGCCTCGCCGGCGTGATCGACAAGCTGCTGGTCTATCCCGCCAACATGCAGAAGAATCTCGACCGCCTCGGCGGGCTGGTGCATTCGCAGCGCGTGCTGATCGCGCTGACGCAAAAGGGCGCGAGCCGCGAGGATGCCTACAGGCTGGTCCAGCGCAACGCCATGCCGGTCTGGCGCGGTGAAGGCGACTTCCAGACGCTTCTGAAGAACGACGCCGACGTAAAAAAATATTTGTCGGACAAGGAGATCGAGGAGCAATTCGACCTCGCCTATCACCTCAAGCATGTCGACACGATTTTCAGGCGGGTGTTCGGCGCCGCCCGATAACGCTTTGGTCCGACTCATGATCCCGTCCTGCGAGGCGTTTGACTTCCTGCTGCTGCCCGGTCTTGGCAATTCCGGCGTCGACCACTGGCAATCACATTGGTCAATGGCGTTTCCCAACGCCTCGCGCGTGCTGCAGAACGACTGGGAGACCCCGCGACTACCGGACGGCTGGCGCGGCTCGACAATGCCGTCGCGCAGGGAACGCGGCCCGCGGTCCTGATCGCGCACAGCCTCGGCGTCGCGCTTGCGGTGCAATGGCTGGCGACGCGCTCATCGGCACGGGTCAAGGCGGCGCTACTGGTTGCTCCTTCCGATGTTGAATCAGCCGACCATACGCCGAACGAGATCCGCAATTTTGCGCCGTTGCCGCGCGCGGCCCTGCCCGTGCCATCGACCGTGATCGCCAGCAGCAACGATCCTTATGTGACTCTTGCGCGCGCCGGCGCCTTCGCCGCAAGCTGGGAGTCCGGCTTTTGCGAGGTCGGCGAACTCGGCCATCTCAACGGCGCGTCCCGCCTCGGGCTGTGGCCGCAGGACTGGTGCTGCTCGGGCGGCTGCTCAACCGGATCTGAAATCCGGCTGCTGCTATCCCGCCCCGCCGCCGACCATTCGCGCCACCACGTCATCGCGCTTGACGAAGCGATGATAGATCGCCGCGAGGAAATGCAACACGACCAGTCCGATCAGCACGTAGGCCATCCAGATGTGCCAGTGCTCGAAGAAGCGGGCGTTGTCGCGGTTCTCTGATGTGAACTGCGGCACCCGGAACAACCCGAACCAGTCGGCATAATCCGGCTTGTGGGCGCCGGAATGGGCCCATCCGAGCAGCGCGACGACGAACGTGATCGCATAGAGCGCCCAATGGTTGAGGTGCGACAGCACCCGCTCCCATGCCGGCGTGCCATCCGGCAGCGCCGGCACCGGATTGGCCCCGCGCCAGATCAGGCGCAGGACCATCAGCAGCAGGATGACGTAGCCGATGTCGGCATGGATCGAGCGATGGAAGAGCTTGGCCTCCTTCGGCAGGAAATGGTTGAACCATAATCCGTAGGCCAGCATGCCGATGATCGCGATGCCGAGGATGCCGTGAAAGGCGCGGGACAGAGCGCCCCAGGCAGTGGTTGAGTTCCGAAGCATGACCGGCTCTTGCCCTCAGGACGGCGGTTACATTCTTACCAGAGGCCACGGTCGGGGGTTTCAACAAGTCTCGCCGGTGCCGCCGACGCCATCATGACGATTGAAATCTGTCTAATGTTAGAGTGTTTTCGAGCGAAGTGGAATCCGGTTCGCGCGACGAAAACGCGTCAAATCAAAATCATAGGGCCCCCGCTTCTGCTTCCGTGAGAAGCGGAAATGCTCCAAGGAGTGGTCGCGGGCCACGGATTGATCCTCGCAATCGAGAACCGCCCCGCTAACGCCCCGTTAACCCTGACGATCGTAGGGTCTGCTGATACCAATTACCGGTCGACCGGTGGACCGATTATGGCGTTGGCGCAGAAAATCTCAAATCTACCAGCTGAGCGCCGGCGATTTCAGCGTGTCAGGGTTCACCTGCTGGGCCGCTATATGCTGCCGGACCGGCGGGAATATCCTTGCCAGGTCATCAATATGTCTCCCGGCGGCCTGGCCATGCTGGCGCCCGGCATCGGCAACGTCGGCGACCGGGTCGTCGCCTATCTCGACCATATCGGCCGGGTCGAAGGCAAGATCACCCGGATCATCGACAACGGATTCGCCATGAGCGTCGGCGCGACGCCCCGCAAGCGCGACAAGCTCGCGGCGCAGCTCACCTGGCTCGCCAACCGCGATATCCTCAACCTTCCCGAAGACCGCCGCCACGACCGCATCGTGCCGCGCAACCCGGTCGCGATCCTCTCCTTGGAGGACGGCACCAGGATGACGTGCCGGATCCTCGACCTGTCCATGTCCGGAGCCGCCGTCTCGGCCGAAAAAAAGCCGCCGCTGCAGTCCCGCGTCGCGCTCGGCAAGGTGCTTGCCCGCGTGGTCCGAAATCTCGAAGACGGTTTTGCGCTCGAGTTCGTTCACGAGCAGCATCCCGAGACTCTCGAAGATAGCGTCACCGCCCGGTAAACGGCGGACCCCGTAAACTCCTGACTTGCGATCGCCGCCAGCGACTTGCGCCGCGCTGAGAGCCGCGCGTGCGCCAGGATTTGCCGGTTAACGCCGAGCGCCTTCCGCCGCGAAAATCCCGATTCCGCAGGCTTCAAATGTTAATACCTAAAACTTGAATCAAAAGAAGCTCGTTCAAATTTTAATCGAATTCGATTCAAGT
>JBIQHO010000246.1:0-5365 GCA_044508545.1 Bradyrhizobiaceae bacterium
GGTAGTCTCGTGAGTGCGCTGCGCCCCTTGACGGCGGGCATCGGACGTCGGACGTGGATGTCCATTCTGCCTGTGCAGGCTCGAGTTGAAATCCAATGATCGAACATTGCAGAACGTGATGCTGGGCCGGCTCAATCATGTAGCGATCGCGGTCAGGGATGCTGAAAAGGCGGCGAAGATCTATGGCGCGGCCTTCGGCGCGGAGATTTCCGCCGCGGTGCCGCTGCCGGAACATGGAGTGATCACCGTGTTTGCGGCCCTGCCAAACACCAAGATCGAATTCATCCAGCCGCTCGGCGATGCTTCTCCGATCGCGAAATTTGTTGAACGCAACGCTGATGGCGGTATTCACCATATATGCTATGAGGTACCCGATATCGTCGCGACTCGTGATCTTCTGATATCGGAAGGCGCACGCGTTCTCGGCGACGGTGAGCCGAAGATCGGTGCGCACGGCAAGCCGGTGCTTTTCTTCCATCCGAAAGATTTTTCCGGCGCGCTTGTCGAGATCGAGCAGTCCTGATGGCTTCTGCAATCTTTTCCGGTTTTGCTGTCTACTTCGTGTTCTGGTGGATCACGCTGTTTCTGATGCTGCCGTTTGGTGTCCGGAGCCAGCATGAAGACGGCGACCACGCTCCGGGTACCGATCCCGGGGCTCCGGTGATGGCGCTGATGCGCCGCAAAATAATCTGGACCACGATCGTTTCCATGATCCTCTACGGAATTGCGACGTGGGCATATTATGCGGGTCTGCTCAATGTGACGCGGCTCTCGCATTTGATGGGCTTCCCGGACTAGCCCCGAATCCAGCATCTCGGCTCGACACCCTCGTCGGGCCATGGTAACTCTCGGCTCGAAAGGCTGGGGGGTCCATGCGGCGGCGGCTGGGGAAATTTCTTCCAATCGTCATGATTGCGATGCTGGTGCAGATTTTTGCACCGGTTGCGGCTTGCCTGGCGTTCAGCAATGCAGCGGCGGATCCGCTGGCGGGGGCGATCTGTTCGCACGTCGCCGATGCGAGTTCTTCGCAAGAGGGGCAGACTGACCCGCAGCAGGGTCAAGCCAGCTGCTGTACGTTATGCGGCGCGGTTCATTCCGCGAGCCCGACACCTGACCCGCAAGGCGCGGTCGCCACGGTTGAGCGCGAGGTTAAAGCGGTCATCTGGCGCGAACCGAGCTTCGCGCCGCCGCCGTCCACGGCGGCCTCCAACGCGCAGGCCCGCGGCCCTCCCGGCATTTCCTGATTTAGTAAATTTTGAATGATTGCTGCGATGACATCGCAGCGATCCGATCTGTTCGAACGCTCCGGCGATTGTCCGGCATCAGGAATATATCATGCTTAACCACCTCGCCCCCGGCGGAGGTAGCGCGCTTTGCGGCGCGCTCGCGACGATCGTCGCGATCGTATCGCCTGCCACCGCTCTGGCGCAGTCCAGCTCCGACACCACCACCTTGCCAACCGTAACGGTCACGGCACCCCATGCCAGCCGGTCCCAGCCGAAGCGCGCAACGCGCAGCGCGGCCCGCTCAAATCAGGCTCCGCGCCATGTCGCTACGCGCCCCGCGCCCTCGCAGGTCGCCGTTCCGGCCACCGTCCCCGCGTCCTTGACGGTCGCAACCGCGCAACAGGCGCTGCGGGAAATCCAGCAGACGCCCGGCGGCGTCGCGCTGGTGACGGCCGACGCCTACAAGAACTCGACGGTCGCCAGCACCATCAAGGACATTCTGGATTATGTGCCCGGCGTCTTCGTCCAGCCGAAATGGGGCGACGACACCCGGCTGTCGATCCGCGGTTCGAGCCTGTCGCGCAACTTCCATCTGCGTGGCGTCCAGCTCTATATGGACGGAATCCCGATCAACACCGCCGACGGCTACGGTGATTTTCAGGAAATCGATCCGACCGCCTACAAATACGTCGAAGTGTTCAAGGGCGGCAATGCGCTGCGCTTCGGCGCCAATTCGCTCGGCGGCGCGATCAATTTCGTGACCCCGTCCGGCCGCGATCCGTTCGTCAACGGCGCCAGCGTCGACGCCGGTGCGTTCGGCTTCTGGCGGCTGCAAGCCAATGCCGGCGGCACCAACGGCCCGTGGGATGGCTTCCTCACCGCATCGACCCAGGCGAGCGACGGCTTCCGCGATCACAGTTTCGGTCACTCGACGCGCGTAAGCGGCAATGTCGGCTATCAGTTCTCGCCGGATTTCGAGACGCGGTTCTATCTCAACGCCAATGACGTGCGGCAACGCATTCCCGGCACCGTCAGCAAGGATTCGGCGCTGACGTCGCCCCAGACCGCCGCCGCCGGCAACGTCGCGCTCGACCAGCAGCGCAACATCGACACCGTGCGGATCGCCAACAAGACCACCATGCGGTTCGATGATACGATCGTCGAGTTCGGTGCGTTCGGGGTTGACCGACACCTGATGCACCCGATCTTCCAATGGCTGGATTATCACTATCAGGACTATGGCGGCTTTGCGCGCGTGACTGATGACCGCCTGATCGGCGGCTTTCGTAACCGCGTGGTGGCGGGCGTCAATCTGCTCAACGGCCGCATCGACAACCAACAGTTCGCCAACCTCGCAGGCCAGAAAGGCGCGCTACTGTCGTCGTCGATCGATCGCTCGCAGAACACCTCGGTTTACGTCGAGGATTCGTTCTATTTCCTGCCCAACGTCGCCGCGATTGCCGGCACGCAGTTCCTCTACGCTACGCGCGACCGGCAGGATCGCCTCCTGAACGACGGCGATCAATCAGGCCGAACCGAGTTCAACCTGTGGAGCCCGAAGGGCGGGTTGCTATGGCAGATCGATCCGACCTGGCAGGCCTTTGCCAACGTCTCTCGCAGCGCCGAGGTGCCGAGCTTTGGCGAGAGTGCGAACGGCCCCGGCATTCCCACGATTCCGTTCACCAGCATTCGCGCGCAAACCGCGACGACCTATGAGATCGGCACGCGCGACAGACGCCCGAATGCCACCTGGGAGTTGACGTACTACCGTGCGCAGATCCGGAATGAACTGCTTTGTCTCTACAGCGCGTTCGGAAACTGCAACGTCACCAACGCCGACCGCACCATGCATCAGGGCATCGAGGCCGGCGCGGGCGCTGCGATCTTCCGCAATCTGTTCATGCGTGGCGACAAGCCCGACAAGCTCTGGCTCAACGTCGCCTACACCTTCAACGACTTCCGTTTCGACAACGATGCATTGTTCGGCAACAATCTGCTGCCGGGCGCGCCGCGCCATTTTGTTCGCGCCGAGTTGCTCTACAAGCATCCGAGCGGATTCTACATCGGCCCGAACCTCGAATGGGTGCCGCAGGGCTACTACGTCGACAGCGCCAATACGCTGAGCACCGATGCTTACGCGATCTATGGGCTGAAGGCCGGCTTTGACGACGGCGAGCGCTATTCCGGTTACGTCGAAGCCCGCAACCTTGCCAACACGTCCTACATCGCCTCCAGCTCGATCATCGACCGCGCCAACGCCAATTCACCATTGTTTGAACCCGGCACCGGGCGGGCGGTCTATGCTGGGTTCAAGGTGAGGTGGTGAGCATGCCAGCGACTGCGCGCGCTTGCCGTCATGATTTCATCCGGCGCTTGCAGCCGAACATGTCTGCCGTGGCAGAACCAAAATCAGAATGGAGAATGTGATGACATCATCGTTGATGCTGCGCGGGATGGTCGGCGCGTTTGCGATCGCTGCGCTCGCGCTGGCTGTGCCAGTCCATGCCGAGTCCGTGAAGGCCGGCGACCTGGTCATTTCGCAGCCGTGGACCCGCGCCACGGCTGGCGGCGCCAAGGTCGGCGGCGGGTATCTCACCATCGAGAACAAGGGCACGACCGCCGACAAGCTTGTCGGCGGCTCGACGGATGCCGCCGCCAAGCTCGAGGTTCATCAGATGAGCGTCAGCAACGGGGTGATGAAAATGCATCCGGTCGAGGGTGGCCTTACGATCGAGCCCGGCAAGACCGTCAAGCTGGCCCCGGGCGGCTATCATCTGATGCTGGTCGATCTGAAGCATCCGTTCAAACAGGGCGGCAAGGTGCCGGTGACGCTTGAATTCGAGAAAGCGGGCAAGGTCGATGTCACGCTCGATGTGCAAGGCATCGGCGCGAAGGCGCCGAGCACGCAGGCCGGTGGAGCGATGACGGATCATCAGCATGACGGACATATGAAGTGATGCGCGCGGTACGATCGTGGACCGGTTCGGTCATTGCGGCGGCTGCCGCCGCGGTCTCGTTCAACGCGGCGCTGGCGCACGTTACGGTCCAGCCGGCGGATGCGCCCGCTGACAGCTATGCGCATCTCGTCTTCACCGTGCCGCATGGCTGTAACGGTCGTGCGACGACGGCGCTGCGGATCAAATTGCCGGACGGAATCCTGTCGGCGAAGCCGCAGATGAAGCCGGGCTGGAAGGTCGAAATCAAGAGCAGAAAGCTCGATGCGCCGGTGCAGGGGCCGCATGGCAAATCCGTCACCGATGTCGTCGAGGAGGTAGCGTGGCACGGCGGCCCGTTGCCGGATAACCTCTACGATACGTTTGGCCTGATCGTGCGGCTTCCGGACAAGGCTGGACAGAACCTCTATTTTCCTGCCGTGCAGGAGTGCGAGCAGGGCGTGGAGCGCTGGATTGAAATCCCGTCCGCCGGGCACGACGCCGACAAGCTGCGTGCGCCTGCGCCGGCGGTTCGCCTGAAGGCCAGCCACTGAGGATTGCCTCCGTGAGACGTCTGGCGGCGGTATTGTGCTTGCTGCTGGCGGCATTGATGCTGCCTTCGGCGGCCTTCGCCCACGCCAGTCTGATCGCCAGCAGCCCCGCGGACGGTGCGCTGCTGGCGCGCGCGCCCGCGACGCTGACGCTGACCTTCAACGAGCCGGTCGAACCGCTGACGATCCGGATCGTCGATCAGGGCGGCGCGAGCGAGAGCGTCACCGGGATTCGTCGCGACGGCGCGCAGCTCATCCTCACGCCGCCGCCGATCTCGGGCGATGGCGCGCACGTCATCAGTTGGCGGGTGGCTTCGGCGGACGGTCATCCGGTCGGCGGTTCCATAACGTTCTGGATTGGCCGGCGCGACGTGGATGCGCCACAGGCGGTACGTTCGAACGATGCGCTGTTGCGCGGCGCGATCTGGCTGGCGCGGCTGGCGATCTATGTCGGTTTGTTCGTTGGCGCCGGCGGAGCGTTCTTCGTTGCCTGGATGCGGGGGGCGTCCGCGCCGGCGATGCGCGTGATCGGAAGCAGCGTCGAGTTGATCGCGTTGGCCGCGCTGGCGCTTTCGATAGGACTACAGGGACTGGACGCCCTTGGCTTGTCGCTGTCGTCGTTGCCTGACGCGGAGGTGTGGGCGGTCGGCGCTCG
>JBIQHO010000247.1:0-5318 GCA_044508545.1 Bradyrhizobiaceae bacterium
GCACGATGATCGGGTCGGCCGGGATCGAGCGGACCTGCTCGATGAAGCGCGCCAGATGCCACGCCACTTGCGGGTCGGTCGGCCGATAGTCGGCCGTGGCCGCTGCGACGGCCTGTGCCTGGCCGAGTTTGTCCACCTGAACGACCCACGGCACGACGGTCCCGAGCGCGGATTGCCAGACCAGTGCGGAGGCGAAGCCGGCCGACAGGATCAGCGATCCGAAGGCCATCAGCCGCCAGTTCTTCGCCTGCACACGGGCTGAACCGATACGGTCATCCCAAACCTGTGCGGCGCGCTGGTATGGAGTCTCGGGTTGCGGGGTCTTGCCGTAATGCGTGGCGGGTCGCCTGAACAAATTCATGAGCGGTCACTTTCAGAGAGGTTGACGGAAGAACCGGAGCCATGGCCGTCGCCGGAGCGCAGGGCGTGAGCGGCGGTCTGGGCGGCATGGGTGGCATGGCCGGATCGGCGCATCCGTTGCGCCCAGCCGGGCGGCGTGCCCGTGGCCTGTGAGGATGTGGATGCACCGTCATCAGCGCCGCCGACCGTGCCCATGGTCGAGGAGCCGCCGGTTGCGCTGAAACCGGATTTGACGCCTTCGGAAAAACTGGATTTGACGCTGGCTGCGGCACGGCGCAGCGGCGACATGGCCGCGCCGCCCGCCGCGCGCGCGATACCGCCAGCGCCGGAAGCAAGACCGGACGCGCCGGACTGGCCGAACGATCCGAGATTATAGGCGGCGGAAGCCGCACCGGCAGCGGTCGCGCCGCCGCGCACGGCGGCCGCACCGCCGGACAAGGCGGCGGCTCCGCCTTTCGCGGCCAGCATCGCACCTCCACTGGCTGCAAAGGCTGCGCCGCCAACGGCAAGCCCCGTTCCCATCACTGCGCCCGCGCCAAGCTGCGGGCCGCCTGAGACAAGGCCGGATGCGATGCCGGGGCCGAAGATGCCGAGTCCGACCAACGAAAGCGCGGCCAGCACGATCGCCATGGCGTCGTCGATGGTCGGCGTGACGCCGCCGAAGCCGCGCGTGAACTCGCTGAACAGCGTCGAGCCGATGCCGATAATGACGGCCAGCACCAAAACCTTGATGCCGCTCGAAATCACGTTGCCAAGCACGCGCTCGGCCATGAAGGCGGTTTTGCCGAACAGGCCGAACGGGATCAGCACGAAGCCGGCCAGCGTGGACAGCTTGAACTCCACCAACGTGACGAACAATTGGATGCTGAGAATGAAGAACGCGAGGATGACCAGCGCCCATGCAAAGAGCAGGCACGCGATCTGGATGAAGTTCTCGAAGAACGCGACCCAGCCCATCAGGTCGGAAATGGATTCGAGCAGCGGCCGCGCCGCGTCGAGTCCGGTCTGTGCCACCTTGCCGGGGCGCATCAGATCCTGCACGGCGAAGCCCGTGCCGCTCGCCTTCAGGCCGAGTCCGGCGAAGCTGTCGAAGACGATGTGCGCGAGGTTATTCCAATTGCCGATCAGGTAGGCGAACACGCCGACAAACAGCGTTTTCTTGACCAGCCGCGCGATAATGTCTTCGTCCGCGCCCCAGCTCCAGAATAGCGCGGCCAAGGTCACGTCGATGACGATCAGCGTCGTGGCGATGAACGCCACTTCGCCGCCGAGCAGGCCGAATCCACTGTCGATGTAGCGCGTGAAGGTGCCGAGGAAATTGTCGATAACGCCGGAGCCGCCCATCAGTGCGCCTCCGTCGTCGTGTTCGTCGCTGACGATGCAGGCGTGCGGCCAAGGAAGCGGTCGCGCGTTTTCGCCCATGTGCGCAGGCATCCGGGGTCGGCGGCCGCGCTCTCGCCAAGCTGCTGGCACCGGAGCAGGCTCTCACGCAGCGGATCGCGTTCGGGTTGAAGGGCACGCGCCGATGGCGATGCCGGCGCGTCCTCCTTGCGCGTCATCTCGACCACGGTTGCGGTGATCGCAATGGCGATGAACACGATAGCGCCGAGACGCGCCAGCATCTTGCCGTCCATGGCCGCGCCCTCAATTCCCGCTGTTGAACATGGCCGCATTGCCGGGCTGGTAGCCCGAGCCCGGCGTCAGGAAGCGGCGGCGCTGCTCGCGGCCCTGTTCGGCCGCCGCCGCCCTCTCGGCCTGTGTCAGCGCATCGGCGCGGCCGTTGGCCGAAACCAGCGCCACCAGATCGGAGAGCTGCTGTGATTGCAGCGCGAGCAACTGGTTGCCGGCCTGCGTGGCCTGCAACGCTCCGGCAGCATTCTGGCTCTGGCTGACGAGGTTCGACATCTGCGTGCGGTTCGTGTCGATGTTGCCGACGACACCGGCCTGCACACGCATGGCGTCCTGCAAGCCGCCGACGGTGTTCTGCCAGCGCGAGCGCGCATCCGTGACAAGCTGCCGATCGGTCGCCGACATGGAGACGTTGGCGTATTTTTGGGCAAACATCTGGTCGATCTTCTGCACGTCGAAGGCGATGTTCTGCGCCTGATTCAAAAGCGCTTGCGTCTTCTGAACCGACTGCTGGAGCTGCTGGAGCGTGGAGAACGGCAGGCTCGCCAGATTGCGCGCCTGATTGATGAGCATCTGCGCTTCGTTTTGCAGGCTGGTGATCTGATGCGTGATCTGCTCCAGCGAACGCGCGGCGGTCAGCACGTTCTGCGCGTAGTTCGACGGATCGAACACGATGAGGGCGTGCGCCGGCGTCACCAGCATCGGAGACAACGCGATGGGCGCGGCGAGCATGGTCGCGGCCATGAGGATGGCGCGCGAACGGGAATGACGGATCGTCATGGTTGAAGCTCCTGTTCTGTGAGGGCGATGGAAAAGTTCGGAATGAGATCGACGGCCCAGCCGGCATCGCGGGCGGTGAGCCAGGCCGTCAGGAATCCCTCGCGGCCGTGTTCGGCGACGATCTGCGCAATCAATGTCTGGTCGGATTTGGAAGATGCGGCGCAGAGCGCGAGGCCGACTTCCGACAGGCCCAGCTCGAACAGGCGATTGCCGCGCCGCGACTGGCAGTAGTAGTCGCGCTTCGGCGTTGCCCGTGCGAGGATTTCGATCTGGCGGTCATTGAGGCCGAAGCGGCGATAGATCGCGGTAATCTGCGGCTCGACGGCGCGCTCGTTCGGCAGAAGGAGCCGCGTCGGGCAGCTTTCGATGATCGCCGGCGCAATCGCCGAATTGTCGATGTCGGACAGGCTCTGCGTGGCGAAGATGACGGACGCATTCTTTTTCCTGAGCGTCTTCAGCCATTCGCGAAGCTGGCCGGCGAAACCCTCGTCATCGAGTGCAAGCCAACCCTCGTCGATGATGAGCAGCGTCGGGCGACCGTCGAGACGGTCGCCGATGCGGTGAAAGAGATACGCCAGCACGGCGGGCGCTGCCCCCGTTCCGACAAGCCCCTCAATCTCGAACGCCTGCACGTCGGCCGAGCCGAGATGTTCGGATTCAGCGTCGAGCAACCGGCCGTAAGGACCACCGACGCAATAAGGTCGCAGCGCCTGCTTGAGATCGTTGGACTGGAGCAGCACGCACAAGCCGGTGATGGTGCGCTCTCCGATCGGCGCGGAGGCGAGCGAGGTCAGAGCCGTCCAAAGGTGCTCTTTCACCTCCGGCGTGATCGTGATGCCTTCACGCAGGAGGATGGCCACGATCCAGTCGGCCGCCCAGGCGCGTTCATAGGTGTCGTGGATGCGGGCGAGCGGCTGGAGCGAAACGGAGAACTCGTCCCCTTCGGTCAGCCCGCCGCCGAGATCGTGCCAGTCACCGCCCATGGCGAGCGACGCGGCGCGGATAGAGCCGCCGAAATCGAAGGCGAAGACTTGTGCATCGGCATAGCGGCGGAACTGCAAGGCCATGAGCGCCAGCAGCACGGACTTGCCCGCGCCGGTCGGCCCGACGACAAGCGTGTGGCCCACATCGCCGACATGCAAGGACAACCGGAACGGGGTGCTTCCCTCGGTCTTGCCATAAAGCAAGGGGGGCGCGCCGAAGTGTTCATCCCGCTCCGGCCCCGCCCACACGGCGCTGAGGGGAATCATGTGGGCGAGATTCAAAGTGCTGATCGGCGGTTGCCGCACATTGGCGTAGGCATGACCGGGCAAGCTGCCGAGCCACGCATCCACCGCGTTGACGGTCTCGATCATGGCCGTGAAATCGCGGCCCTGAATGACCTTCTCGACAAGGCGCAACTTCTCCTGCGCCAGACGCGGATCGGCATCCCAGACCGTGATCGTCGCGGTGACGTAGGCCATGCCCGCCACGTCGGCCCCAAGCTCTTGAAGGGCCATGTCGGCGTCGGCCGCCTTGTTCGCCGCATCCGTGTCCACGAGAACGGATGCCTCGTTCGTCATCACTTCCTTGAGGATCGCGGCAACCGACTTCCGTTTCGCGAACCATTGCCGCCTGATCTTGGTCAGCAACTTGGTCGCATCGGTCTTGTCGAGCAGGATCGCGCGCGTGCTCCAGCGATATGCGAACGCCAGCTTGTTCAGATCGTCCAACAGGCCGGGCGTCGTCGCGGTCGGGAAGCCGACGATGGTGAGGACGCGCACATGCTGGTCGCCAAGGCGCGGCTCCAGCCCGCCGGTCAGCGGCTGGTCCGCCAGCAGCGCGTCGAGATAGACCGGCGTTTCCGGCACGCGCACGCGATGGCGCTTGGTCGAAACCGTCGAATGCAGATAGGTCAACGTCTCGGCGTCATCGAGCCAGGCGCATTCCGGCATGAAGCCGTCCAGCAGCGCCAGCACGCGGTCGGTGCGATCGGTGAACGCGCGCAGGATCTCATGCGGATCGACGCCGGATTGCTCGCGGCCCTCGTAGAGCCAGGTTTCCGCGCGCGCGGCTTCCTCGGCCGGCGGAAGAAACAGGAAGGTCAGGAAATAACCCGATACGAAATGCGCTCCCGCTTCCTCGAAATCGGCCTTGCGCTCGGCGTCGACGATGGCCGACGCCGGATCGGGAAAGATGCTGTTCGGATAGGTCGAAGCCTCGTGCCGCTGCGCTTCGACAAAGATGCTCCAGCCGGAGCCGAGACGGCGGAAGGCGTTGTTGATGCGGCCGGCGACCGCGACCAGTTCGGCCGCGACGGCGGAATCCAGATCGGGGCCACGAAAGCGCGCCGTGCGCTGGAAGCTGCCGTCCTTGTTGAGCACGACGCCTTGGGCGACGAGCGCGACCCAGGGCAGATAGTCCGCCAGACGTTGGGCGTTGCGGCGATATTCGGCGAGATTCAGCATGGCGTGCGTTCCCCTCAAACCGACAGATGACCGGGGATGCGCAGATGCCTGCGCCCGACTTCGACAAACAGCGGATCGCGCTTTGCCGCCCATACGGCCGCG
>JBIQHO010000248.1:0-5268 GCA_044508545.1 Bradyrhizobiaceae bacterium
AGGGAGGGCGGCGGGAGGTGGGCGAGCCCGGCGCGGGAGGTGGGCGAGCCGCCGGGACGGCTCCGCCCGCTCTCGGAGTCTGCCTCATGCCCAAAACGTCCCGTGCCTTCGA
Organism: Bradyrhizobiaceae bacterium; assembly: GCA_044508545.1. GTDB lineage: Bacteria > Pseudomonadota > Alphaproteobacteria > Rhizobiales > Xanthobacteraceae > Nitrobacter. The sequence goes on from JBIQHO010000248.1 coordinate 113, forward strand.
CTTTCGCGCACCCGTCGCCTACGACGATGCCGCGAAGCGTCTCTTCCATAGTCGCGCGCGATCACAACTCCGCCGGCTCGCCGACACGCTCCGCCTCGCGCCTGGATTCTACGATCTGCGTTCCAACCGCGGCGGCATCGCCGTTTCCGACGAAATCACCCTGCACAGCGATCGCCTCTATGTGCAGGCTTCCCAATCGGTCATGGGTCACGACGACGGCATCCTGTTCCGCACCTGCAAGGGCCGGAAGGATTATGTCGGTGGTCCGGACAACTTCGCCTCGCTCGATCTTCTCAACCGGCCCGAGGACCTCGCGGCCCATATCCGGGAGCTGCGCGATGCGTGACCTTGTTCATCGCCCGCTTCGCTCGCTGACCTCGTGGATGCAGCGCCGCCGATTTCGCACCGGACAGCGCGTTGCACAGTGGCGGCGTGGGTGGTGCTACGCGACGGGTCGCCTTTCGGCAGATGACGCCCAGCGTGTCATGCTCGACTGCCGCGATCCGGCCGGATGGCATCCGCTGCTCGTGCTCACGGTCGAGGACACCCTCGAACAGGCGCGTGAAGATATCGTTGACCATCCCGCGTTACCGCGTCTGATTGCGGACGGCTGCGCTCACGTCGGCGACAAGTGGGAATCCTACAACAACGAACTCTGGGAGGCGCGCCGCTGGGCGATTGACCTCGCCAAACAATACGCCGCCAACAAGGGGATATCGCTCGTTGCGCTCGATCACGGCTAAGCAGCCGCGTCCGTCGTTTGCCCATCACGCTTCAACAAATGCCCGGCCTCGCGCCGGGCATTTCGCATTCAACATCCTTATCGAAAGGGCGCCACCATGGGATGGCTCTATATGCATCGCTCGACGGATATTCCGGCCCACGACAGTATCTGGACGCGCAGTTTACCTGCCAGCGCGGCAATGTGACGATGAAAGTGCTGCGCTCCGCGCTGGTGCGTATGCGCACTTACTACGCCGCCCTCGAATACGCCCGCCTCACAACAGGCGAGCGCTCGATCGTCGGTATCGTCTGCCTCGTTCGCTACAATCCGCGAGACCGCGAAGGCTACATCTTCGGCTACAAGGACATGGAGGAATCGATGGAGCCATACGAGTCCGAATGCCCGGAACGGATTCTCGATCTTCTGACACCGACGGATAACCAATACGCCATAGAATGGCGTGCGCGCTGTCGGGAGAATGCAGCAGCACGACGTGCGATTGCGCGGAAGCCGCGTCCGGGTCAGACCATTGTGTTCGAACAGCCTGTGTTGTTCTGCGATGGCCGCATGCTCGATCGTTTCGAGGTTGTCGCCAATCCGCGCAGTCATCGCACAGCGCTGTTTCGCTCGACGGAGACCGGCGGGCTCTATTGTATCACGAGCGTCAAGCGCCGCACCTACCGCCTGATCGATCCGATCTGACCGGCATTCGCTTCGCGCGTCGAGCGCTCACGCCGCTTTCTGCAACTTGATGCTTGGGCGCAGGCCGGCACGCTGCGCCAGCCGCACCAACATGCTCAGGCTGAAACGGTCGATCTTGCCGTTCTTGATCTCGGACATCCTGGCCTGGGTAATGCCGAGGTGCCCGGCCGCTTCGCTCTGCGTCAGTGCCGACTTCTTCAGCCACTTGTTGATGCCGGACAAGAGCTTCGCCCGCATCTCAAGCTCGGCGGCTTCCTCGGCGGGAAAGAGGTCATGAAATACGGATTTCGCCATCGTCGTCACCTGATCTGTGGAGATCCGCGTGCGGAACAAACCTAAGGACAGATGACTTTTCCGCTCTCGCGATATGTGGCGTAGCCATGATCGACGCCGCACCGACAAGGAATTCCCTTCGCCCCAACATTGTTATCCTCCACCCTTCTTGTTGCCTTGCTTGAGTCTCTGCATGGTCGGTTTGGATTGTCCGATCTTTTGCAGTGGCGTTCGACGCTTCCTCCGGCTTGAAATTGATTGGACTGCGACTTAACGCAGCCTAAGCAATTGGAGCAGGTTATGCCGCCAAACTACGGACATCGAGCGCAAGCAAGCGTCCCTCACGCTCAACGTCGGCTCTAGCCTGCTTTCCCGATTTGGACAGAGGCGTTGCGGCGAGCACGATTATATTTTCATCGGCAACCCTACTGTGCCGGCGCAGTCGATACAATTGAATAAATTATATCTCAGTAATAGTCAGAAACTATCAATGACGGTCACACGGGACGGTTGCTGCGTCAGTTTGGCGTCCGGCGCCCAAGGTGCGCCGTGTCGCCTCGATCGTTTATGATGCGGTGTCGGTGATGCTCGGAAGGTCCGGGCCCCGGAGATGGTCATCCGGACGTATCAACCTCACCCCTGCCTACCTGACCGATGTCGATGATCGCTTTTGCGCGCGCCGTTTTTCGCGCGGCAACACGATCTCATTCACAAGGTATTCAAGAAATGCCTGGCTAAGCGGAGGAAGCGCCTTTCCCGGCTTTTTGATAACCGTGATGGATCTGGAAAAGCCTGGAAGATTGATTGGCCGTGAACGAAGCGTTGGCTCAACATTAATCTCGCGAGCCGATCCTGGCAAAATTGTTAGGCCGAGTCCTGCGCGCACCATGGCAACAGCCGTCATCATATAGATCGGTTCGCATGTCGGCTTCACAACAAAGCCCCCTCGCAGAAAAGCCGCGTCTACAACGGCCCGAACGCTGGTGGTTGCATCCATGAGAACCAGCGGCAGGTTCGCCAACTGCTTTATCGAAAGCCGGGGCTGTCGGGCGATCGCATGATTGGCCGGGAAAACAAGATGCATTTGATCGGCAATATCCAGCAGAATGTCGACTTCCTGCTGCTTCACATTGCCTCCCATAATTGCAAAATCGACATCTTCGCGGTCAACGAGTTCAAGAACTCGACCGGCAACGACGTCTCTTACGACAAAGGACGCGGCCGGATGGCGAAGACGAAAAGATTGAATCATTTCAGGCAAGGCCCCCGCTGCAATAGACGGAAGCGTGGCGAGGCGGATAACACCTCGTCGCATCGCGGCGGTCTCACGCGCATCGGTCACGATTGAATCCAGGTCGCGCAAGGCATGCTGGAATGTCGGGAGCAATTCCTGACCAAGACGAGTCAGGGAAACCGTCCGCGTGTCCCGGTTGAATAGCCTCAGGTTAAGCGCTTCTTCGAGTTTCCTGATCTGAACCGTGAGAGTTGGTTGCGACACATGAAGAATATCGGCCGCCTTCGTGAAGCTTCGCGTCTGCGCGACGGTCAGGAAGGCTCGAATTTGCCGCAAAGTCACATCCATCGGTAAAAACGATCAGTTATGTCGCATGAATTCAAACACTCCGATCCCAGTGAACTAACATGACCGCGCAAAGGGCGCGAGCCGCGCCGTGTCATGATCGGCCTTCATAGAGAAAAGGTATTACTGATATTGAATCTATTCAATTGTCTATTGCTGCAATCGACGTAATGGTGCCCCCGGTAATGGAGGTGCCCTCACGGGCCACAGGACTCAGGAGCAGGACATGAGCGGACTCTGGACTTGCTGTGCTTTTGATGGAACGCAGTTCCGCGTCATCGACTGAATTTGAACGATGAGGACGATCAGGATCGGGGCGGGTGCGGGCTATTCCGGCGACAGAATAGAACCCGCCATCGAACTCGCCGAAAGAGGCAAGCTCGACTATCTTGTCTTCGAGTGTCTGGCGGAACGAACGATCGCGCTGGCGCAGCAGGAGCGGCTGCGCGATCCGGGCGCGGGCTTCGATCCGATGCTTTCCAGGCGGATGCGCGCAGTCCTGCCGATCTGCGTGGCCAACGGTATCCGCATCATTACCAATATGGGATCCGCCAATCCCGAAGCAGCCGCGGAACAAGTCAGGTCGGTCGCCCGTGATCTCGGCCTTGGAGGGTTGAAGGTCGCGTCTGTGACAGGGGATGACGTCCTCGACGTGGCGCGAGCGCAGAACATCGCTCTCGATATCGGTGGCACGATGAGAGATCTCGATTCCCGCGTCGTCTCGGCCAATGCGTATCTTGGAGGCGCGCCGATCGTATCGGCGCTCGCGCAAGGGGCGGACATCGTGGTGACTGGTCGCGCGTCCGATCCGGCTCTCTTTGTTGGCCCGCTCATGCATGAGTTCAACTGGGCAAGGAATGATTGGAATGCGTTGGGCAAGGGCATTGTCGCCGGCCACCTGCTTGAATGCGCAGGGCAGGTGACTGGCGGATACTTCGCCGATCCGGACGCCAACGATGTCGAAGGGCTCGCGCGGCTTGGCTTTCCCATCGGTGAAATCGACGAAAGCGGCGACATCGTCGTCACGAAAGTACCCGGTTCCGGCGGGCGGGTGACGAATGCAACGGTGAAGGAGCAGTTGCTCTACGAGCTTCACGATCCAGCCCGCTACCTTCAACCGGATGTCGTGGCCGACTTCTCGCAGTTGCGCGTGACGGAGATCGGCCACGACCGGGTCCTGGTTACGGGGGGCAGGGGTGCCCCCAAGACCGGCATGTTGAAGGTTTCGGTTGGCTATCTCGATGGCTTTGTTGGCGAGGGGCAGCTTTCCTATGCTGGCTCCGGGGCGCTCGCCCGTGCGCGGCTCGCGCTTGAGATCGTCCGTGAGCGTCTCGCCTTGACCGGTATTGATCTGTCCGAGGCTCGGTTCGACCTGATTGGCGTCGACGCGTTGCATGGCGAGCGACTGGCTGCCCCCCCCCGCAAGCTACGAGGTCCGCGTTCGAGTGACCGGCCGTACCCAGACCTTTGATGAGGCGGTACGAATTGGAAACGAGGTCGAGTCGCTCTACACCAACGGGCCCGCAGGCGGAGGCGGAGCCTGGAAGTCAGCCCGCCAGATCGTTGCGGTGGCGTCCGGACTGCTTCCGGAGAGTTCCGTAACGCCAACCGTCATCATGCGGGAGACTTGATGATGAGGCTCCGCGAAATCGCTCATGCACGCTCCGGCGACAAGGGTAACATCTCCAATATCGGGATCATAGCGAGAAACGAAGCTGACTATCGTTTCCTGGTCGCGCATGTCACGGCGCAGCGTATTGCGGCGCATCTCGCTGGCCTCGTCGCTGGTCCGATTACGCGCTACGAGTTGCCGACGCTGGGCGCATTGAATTTCGTGCTCGAAGGTGCTCTCGGCGGCTGTGTGACCCGCTCGCTGGC
>JBIQHO010000249.1:0-5222 GCA_044508545.1 Bradyrhizobiaceae bacterium
TCCTTCATCTTCTCGACCATGGCGCGGCCGCGGCCTTCGGCGCGGGGGCGATGCACCAGCATCGACAGCGCGTCGACCGGCTCGTTGTTGACGAGGATCTGCATCTTGACGAGGTCGGCGGCACGATAGTCGGTGAGGTGATAGTCGAACGAGGCATAGCCCTTCGACACCGATTTCAATCGGTCGTAGAAATCGAACACCACTTCGTTGAGCGGCAGTTCGTACTTCACCATGGCGCGGGTGCCGACATAGGTGAGTTCTTTCTGCACGCCGCGCCGTTCCTGGCACAGCTTCAGCACGCTGCCGAGGTATTCGTCGGGCGTGAGGATCGTAGCCTCGATCCACGGCTCCTCGATCTCGGCGATCTTCACCACGTCCGGCATGTCGATCGGATTGTGAATCTCGATCTCGCCGCCGTCGGTCAGCTTCATCTTGTAGATGACGCTCGGGGCGGTGGCGATCAGGTTGAGATCGAATTCGCGGGAGAGGCGTTCCTGGATGATTTCCAGATGCAACAGGCCGAGGAAGCCGCAGCGGAAGCCGAAGCCGAGCGCGGCGGAGGTTTCCATTTCAAACGAGAAGCTGGCGTCGTTGAGGCGAAGCTTGCCCATCGCCGCGCGCAGCGTCTCGAAATCGTCGGCGTCCACCGGAAACAGGCCGCAGAACACCACCGGGATCGCCGGCTTGAAGCCGGGCAGCATCTCTGTGATCGGCTTGCGGTCGTCGGTGATGGTGTCGCCGACACGGGTGTCGGCGACTTCCTTGATCGCCGCGGTGATGAAGCCGATCTCGCCGGGGCCGAGCTCGTCCACCTGCTGCATCTTCGGGGTGAAGAAGCCGACGCGCTCGACGTCGTAGGCGGCGCCCGTGCCCATCATGCGGATGCGGCTGCCCTTCTTCATGACGCCGTCGACGATGCGCACCAGCACGACGACGCCGAGATAGACGTCGTACCAGCTATCGACCAGCAGCGCCTTCAGCGTGGCGTCGCGGTCGCCCTTCGGCGGCGGCAGGCGGGTGACGATGGCCTCCAGCACGTCGGGCACGCCGAGGCCGGTCTTGGCCGAGATCATCACCGCATCGGATGCGTCGATGCCGATCACGTCCTCGATCTGCTGCTTCACCTTGTCGGGCTCGGCGGCCGGCAGGTCGACCTTGTTGAGGACCGGCACGATCTCGTGGTTGTTGTCGAGCGCCTGATAGACGTTGGCGAGCGTCTGCGCCTCGACGCCCTGGCTCGCATCGACCACGAGCAGCGAGCCCTCGCAGGCGGCCAGCGAGCGCGAGACCTCGTAGGCGAAGTCGACGTGGCCGGGCGTGTCCATCAGGTTGAAGACGTAATCCTTGCCGTCCCTGGCGTGGTATTTCAGCCGCACCGTCTGCGCCTTGATGGTGATGCCGCGCTCGCGCTCGATGTCCATGGAGTCGAGCACCTGCTCCTTGCCCGCCATCTCGCGATCGCTCAGGCCGCCGGTCATCTGGATCAGTCGGTCGGCCAGCGTCGACTTTCCATGGTCGATATGGGCGACGATGGAGAAGTTGCGGATGTTGGTTATCGGAGAGGTCGTCATGGGGCGCGGGATAGCACCGGCCCGAACGGCGGGCAAGCAAGGGTCAACCGCGAGAGGCGCATTCTTGAGGTTTCCCGTGCAGCAGGCGAGAGCGCCTGATGCCGATCACTCTTCTTCGTTGAACTTGTCGCGGACGAGTTCGGCGATCGCCGCTATCGCGGCTCTGGCCTCCGGGCCGGTCGCGGACACCGTGATCGTTGTTCCGATGCCTGCGGACAGCATCATCAATCCCATGATCGAGTTGCCGCCGACCGTCTCGCCGTTGCGCGTGACGCTGACGTCGGCGTTGAAACGCTCGACCATCTGGACGAATTTCGCGGACGCCCTCGCATGCAGGCCGCGTTTGTTGACGATCGGGATTTCTCGGGAGACCGCGCCAGGAGCAGCGGATGCTCTCGCCGTCGCCGGCGCCTCGTTCGACGAGGCTGCGTCGTCCGGCTTTCCGGTCATTTCCCGGCGAGCACCCGGCTGGCGATCGTCACGTATTTGCGCCCGGCCTCCTGCGCCATCGCGATGGCGTCGGGCAGCGTGCGTTCCTCGCGCACCTTGGCGAGCTTGACGAGCATCGGAAGATTGATTCCCGCGAGCACCTCGACCTTGGGCCGGCTCATGCAGGAGATCGCGAGATTTGAAGGCGTGCCGCCGAACATGTCGGTGAGAATGGCGACGCCGTCGCCGCTGTCGACGCGGTTGACGGCTTCGATGATATCGCCCCGGCAAAGATCGGCATCGTCTTCGGCGCCGATGGTGATGGCTTCGATTTGCTTTTGCGGGCCCATTACATGCTCGAGCGCCGCCTTGAACTCATCGGCGAGGCGCCCGTGGGTCACAAGTACCAGACCAATCATTGAAAACTCCTCGCGGGTGCCCTTGGTGCACCGCACGAACGGGCCACTTTGACCATCCGGAGCCCTCATGCAAGGGGGAGCGGCAGGTTTTTCCGTTGAAAAGCGCTCCCGCTCCGAAAGCCGCGATGATCTACTTCGTGGCAATAGTGGGATTTATATGGTTACCAGATTTCTCCCGGCAATCAGCAGTAAGACGAGTGTCGCTGCAGTCCGGAATGGTCGTCAGCGCCGCGATTATCATCGGAAGTGGCGAAAAAGCAGCCCCGACCGGGATTCGCGCCAGTTCGACCCCCAAAATGGCGGTTTGCAGCGCCTGCGGGGGGGGCAGGCGCTCTGCATCGGGCGCGTCAAGGTCGATCACGAGGCCGACCGGCGCCTCCGCGACAAAAGCGCACCGGCGAATGCCGAGCCCGCGGATTTCCATCAGTCCCTCAAGTTCGTGCGGCGGCCTGACGAGGAGACGGCCGCGAACCGGCTCCAGGCAAAGCCGGTCGTCGCCGACCAGCGTCGCTGCCGGGATCAGGCCGCCCCGGCCGGCTAAAATGAGATCGAACGCAAGACGCGACTTGCCGGCGCCGGAAGGTCCGCGGATCAGAACGGCGTCATCTCCCACCAGAACCGCGGAGCCATGGATCGTCGGGCCGGAGGATGCGGTCATGTCGCGGGAAGCCGGACCACGAAGCGCGCGCCCGCGATCCGGGTGTCGCCATGAACATCGGTCGGGCCGGGACGGTTTTCCGCCCAGATGCGTCCGCGATGCGCCTCGATGATCTGCTTGGAGATCGACAGACCGAGGCCGGAGTTCTGGCCAAAACCCTGGTGCGGCCGGTCGGTGTAGAAGCGTTCGAACACCCGCTCCAGCGCATCGGGACGAATGCCAGGCCCGTCGTCATCCACGATGATCTCGATTTCGGATTTCAGACGCCGGCATACGATGCGCACGCGCCCGCCGGATTTTGAGAACGACTGCGCGTTGGTCAGGAGGTTGGAGATGACCTGGCCGAGCCGGGAATCATGCCCTGGCACCGAGAACGTGTCGGCCCGATTGCCCTCGAAGCGCACCTCGACGCCGACGTCGTGGCCGAGTCTGGTTTGGTTCGCGACCGACGTCAGCGTGGTCAGCAGGCGGCGGACATCGACCGGGGCCACGTCCGTGCGCTGCAATTCGGCGTCGAGGCGGCTTGCGTCGGAAATGTCGGAGATCAGGCGATCGAGTCGGCGCACGTCATGCTCGATCACCTCGAGCAGGCGGCCGCGGCTGGCCTCGGTTTTTGCAAGCGGCAGGGTCTCCACCGCCGAGCGCAGCGAGGTGAGGGGATTTTTCAGTTCATGGGAGACGTCGGCCGCGAACGTCTCGATCGCCTCGATGCGGTTGTAGAGCGCGTCGGTCATGTCGCGCAGCGCGCCGGACAGGTGGCCGATCTCGTCGCGGCGGCGGGTGAAGTCGGGGATCTCGATGCGCGTCTTGATGCGGCGGCGAACGCGCTCCGCGCCGTCGGCGAGCCGCCGCACCGGACCGGCGATGGTGCTGGCGAGCAGCAGCGACAGCACGATCATGACGACCATGGCGACGCCGAACACCTTCAGGATCGCGAGCCGCTCCGCCGTCACCATCTGGTCGATGTCGTCGCCCTGGGTGGACAGCATCAGGGAGCCGAAGATGGTGACGCGCGGCCGCTCCACCGGAACCGCGACCGAGACGATGATTTCGCCGCGGTCGTTGATGCGAACCATGCTTGACTTCGTGCCCTTGAGCGATTGCGCGACCTCCTGGTAACCGTTGCCGTTTTCAGGGCCGAGCTCGCGGTAAAGCGGAAGGTCGCCGCGATTGAGCCAGGTGCGGATTGCGATCGTGGTGCGCTCCAGGAAGCCGGGCTTGACTTCGGTCGGGGGCGGCAGTTCGAAACGAATGACGTCGCCGCGGCGAAAGAGGCTGCGGCTGTCGAGGATCAGCACGCCGTCGCGGTCGTAGATGCGCGCGCGCGTCTTGGTCGGCGAGATCAGCCGCAGCAGCACCGGAGCAACGCGCTCGGGATTGATCGGAAAATCCAGCCCTGAAAATTCATCCGGCGCGCCGTAGCTCTCGCCGGGCTTGAGATCGAGCAGGCGGTCCGGATCGATGGTGATGGTGTTGGTTTCCACCGTGGCCGAGGCGGCGATGGCGCTTGCGATGATTTCGCCCTGAACCAGCAGGCTTTGTGCGCGCGCGTCGATCAGCCCGGCGCGGAACTGCGAGAGATACAGAATGCTGGCGACCAGCGCGATCAGGCCCGCCAGATTCAACGACACGATGCGGCGGGTCAGGCTCGAAAAGCTGAGCGTGAAAAGAAACTGTCCGGCACGGCGCAGCCAGCCGAGCGGCCGCTGCCAGCGCGGCGTCGGCTCGACATGATCGGCAGGGGCGTCCGTCACGAGGATCTGCGAGGTATCCTCGATATCCGGATCGAGATCAGACTGCGTTCGATCAAGCAATGACTACAACTGCCCGGTTATCTGTCCCACACGTCAACGATCGTCATTTGCGCGCCCGCGCGCCGCGCTTAAGCTGAGTGATGCGCCCGCAACCACCAATGCTTTGCGCTCTCACCGCCGGCCGCCGCCTCGGATATGAACCGCGCACGGGAATACCTGCTCCCAAGCCCGGACGGCTCACGGGTCGGCGGCCCCGGAACAGCAGTCTATCAGGTTTCCTTGAAGCGGTAACCCACGCCATAGAGAGTTTCGATCATCTCGAAATCGTCGTCGACGACCTTGAACTTCTTGCGCAGCCGCTTGATGTGGCTGTCGATGGTGCGGTCGTCGA
>JBIQHO010000250.1:0-5216 GCA_044508545.1 Bradyrhizobiaceae bacterium
GGCGTCACGGTGCCGGAGCCGCTCTACGCCTTCGCCGGCTCGCTCGGGCACTCGTCGCTGGCGATCGGCCTTTTGGTGGTCGGCGCCGGATTGCGGCTCGACGGCCTGCGGCGGCCGGGCGGCGCGGCGCTGGTCGCCGTGGTGCTCAAGCTGATCGTGATGCCGGCCATCGCCATCGCGCTCGGCATCGCCTTCGGGCTGTCGGGCGCGAGCCTCGTCGTCGTGGCCTGCTGCGCCGCGGTGCCCTCCGCCTCCAACGCCTACGTGCTGGCGCGGCAGATGGGCGGCGACGCGCCGCTGCTGGCGCAGATCCTGGTGCTTCAGACGGTGCTGGCGGCGCTCACCATGCCGCTGTTCATCGCGCTGGCGGAGTGAGGCGCGCTCACGACGACGCCAGCCACATGGTCTGAGCCGTGGCGGCGAGATTGTTCAGCGCGTGCAGCACCACGGTCAGCCAGGTCGAGCCGGTGCGATGACGCAGGTAGCCGAACAACAGCCCGATGCTCATGATCTCGAAGAAGAAGAACCAGTCGTATTGCAGGTGCATCGCGGTCCACACCAGCGACGACAGCACGACCGCGCCGGCGGGCCGCAGGACCGATTCCGACCATCCGCGATAAAGAAATCCGCGGGTCAGGAGTTCCTCGGTGACGGGCGCCACCACGCAGACTGCAATGACCAGAAGCCACAGCGCGCCCTCGGCCTGCGCCGACTTGAGCACGTCCACCATGAAACCCGCCGAGGTCTCGTGTCCCATGGCATAGAACGCGCCTTCCCATCCAAGCACGAGCACGACCAGAGCGACGATGCCGAGCAGCAGATGCCGCCATGAGATCCAGCGCAGCGCGAGATAGTCGGCGAGCGGAACGCCGGACAGCCGGATCGCGATCCAGAGCGCCGCCAGGGCCATCGGCAGTCCCATGACGACCGACAGCGCAATCGTCAGGCCGTTTCCGGCGTGTTCGGTGACCTTGTCGAAACTGAACGGCGCGGGATCGGCAAGCACGAAATAAGCCAGCACCGAAAGCTGCCCGGCAAACATCGCGGCAAATATCACGAGGCCCCACAGACTGGTGCCGATGAATTTCCAGGCTTGCGGCGAACGCGGTTGCGAAGGCAGCGGCGGCGTCACAACAGGGGGCACGGGCGCTTCGGCGGACGTCATCGACCTTCCCTTTCGTCATGGCCGGGCAGGTCTCCACCGAATCCGACACTTGCTGACGGCAGAGATTTGATGCTGTCCTACGCGGCCGGGATACGGTCGGCAACCCCCGGGGGGCCGCGGCTGGAAACGGGGCCGTCAACGCGATCCATTGCGTCGGCGCGCCCGGTGTCGGCATCATGCGCCGCTCGTCCTCAGGATCGGCCACGGCAACGTGGCCGGTCAGGCTCGGCCTCCCGGGATCGCGCGGCTCATCTCGCCGGCAGGAGGAGGCGTCGCCGCCATAAAGGAACGCCGCGACAGCGGGGGGCTAGGTCTTGCATGGTGAACCAGCGCGTCCTTATTGGAACGGGAGCTTAAAACCTCGCCCGCGTGGTCAGCAGGAAGTTGCGGGGCTCGCCATAATAGTTACCAGCGTACGGATTCTGATCCGTAACGTAGTAATATTTCTTGTCGAAGACATTGTTGACGTTGAGAGCGATGGACCAGTTCTTATCGACTTGGTATTGAACAAATAGATCGACCACCGCACGGCCCGGTTCGGTAAATTCAAAGGGTGTCATAGGACCCTCATAATGTCCGTTGACGAATGTCCTTATTAACCCGCTCTGGTAGTATGAGCTTTGTGCGGTCACGCCGCCGCCGATTGTCCAGCCTTCAGGCGGACCTTGAAACGCATAGGTTGTCCATAATTTGAACAGATGCTTGGGTGTGACCGTACTGTAGCGGCCACCCTCCGCCTTGTTCTCGTTGTCGTTGAAGGTGTAGCCGGCATGAATTTGCCAGCCATCCGCAACCTCGCCGCTCACTTCAAAATCGACACCTTGGCTGATGACGCGGCCGCTATCGAGATAACAACAATTACTGCCGAGATCACCAGGAGTGGGTGGATATGCGCGGTCTTGTATCGCCTGACCGTTACGCTTGATATGATACAGGGCAAACGATGTATTCAGGCGACCGTCGAGCAGGCTGCCCTTCATGCCGACCTCATACGTACTTCCGGTGACGGGACCGAGCGGCGTGCCGGGCAAAGGACCCTTATGATAGTTTGCCTGTGGTACATAGGTTTCAGCAAAGCTCGCATAGGCCGACCATCGTTCGGAGAGATCGTAGACCAAACCAAGATAAGGGGTGAATACCTTGTTGTCCTCGTATCCAGCGAAGGATGTGCCAGTGACGGCCCCCGTATTCCGGTCCAAACTATCTGAGATGCTATCGTATTTATACCAACTCAACCGCCCTCCGAGGATCAACTTCAGAGGGGCCGCAAGTTGAGCGACGAGCGATCCATAAATCCCCTTCTGAACGATCTTGTCCTTAAAACGAGACGTGGGATAGTAGGGTAGATTTGAAATATGATCGAACGGATTATACTCGAAGATGTTGGGAGACAGGGGAACGTTGGAGTCGCGCCATCTCAACGCCATGTCAAAATTGCGCTTATTGATATTCGCTCCCAAAGTCACCTTGTGTTCGCCGCCAAGCAGACGGAATGAACCTTTCAGCACGGCATCGAGCGTGTCCTGTGTATCATCGTAATTGAAATCTCTGTCTCTGAATGTTCCGGGCCCTGTGCCAGTGGCCGGATCGATGTACGTAGCCCACGACATATCGCGACGGTTATTCTTGCTTAAACCTCGCGAGGCCTCGATTCCGAGGGTCCAGTTTGTTCCAAGCTCCTGATCGATGCGAACGAAGTGCTTGGTGTTATTTCTTAGCCAGTGATCATCGGGGCCGCCGAGGTAAAAATTGCGCGGAAGGCCGATATCGGCTCCATTCGAATAGCGCGGAAGGCCAAAGAGATTATATCCATCGAAGTTCTGGCGCATGACATTGCTGCCCACGGTCAGCATCGTGCTGTCGGTGATATCCGCTTCGACGACGCCGTAAAGCAAATACTTTTTACTCTTGGCGTATTTATAGAAGTACTTCCGATCCTCATAGGCGCCGACAAGACGCGCGCGAACGCTGCCGTTCTCGGTGAGCGCGCCGCCCACATCCAGATCGCCTCGGTAGTTGTCCCAGCTCCCGCCGCTGACCGCCGCATTCATGTGAAACTGCTTCGTCGGCTTCTTGCGCACCAGATTGACGACACCGCCCGGCTCGCCAGACGTACCATAGAGCGCGTCAGACCCGCGCATGACTTCGACGCGATCATACATGGCAAGATCCAGACCCTGCATATTGTAACCATCACCGCCCCCATAGAACGGGCTGTTGCCGTCAATCTGGTAATTCGTGATCTGGAAGCCCCGGGAATAGAAGGTGAAGCTATTGGTGGATGACCGCATAGCCGTGATGCCAGGTGTGTACTCCAGCGCATCTTCAACGGTAGTCATTCTTTGGTCCTGAATGCGCTGGTGCGTCATCACCGAGACCGTCTGCGGCAATTCCCTGAGCGTCTGCCCCTTGCCGAACGAGGATTGGCTGGTCGTGTAGGAGCCGGTGCCTTCGGTCCTGCCGGGATCGCTCGACCACGCACCTTGCACGTCGATGGTGTCGAGTGAGATGGCGCCGGCCACTCTCGCGCCGCTTGCCGTCGCGCCGGGCCGGGTAATCAATACGTTTCGCGCATCCTTGAAGGAATAGCTCAGGCCGGAGCCTTGCAGGATGCGCGCGATCGCCTGCTCGCGCGTCGCCGTTCCCTGAATGCCGGGCGAGGTCTTGCCGCTCGCAATGGACGCTTCATAGGAGAGCTGGATTACCGACTGCCTGCCGAACGCGGCCAAGGCTTGATTCAACGGCCCCGCAGGGATGTTGAAACCGGTCTGAGCCTGCGCCAGCGCCTGGCTTCGAATGACCGCGCCGCTGACCGCCACCGCCGTCGTCGCCAGCAGCGCCGCAATCAGCGCCTTGCTGACACCTTTACAAAAATGGCTCCTGCGAGACCCATGCCTTGAAAGCTCTTGCCCCATAACCGACCCACCCCCGAGCGTCATCAGGGACCGGCCGTTCGCTGCTCGATGCGATCCCTATTGGGCTTTACGAACGGGCTGTCGAAATTTTCTGTTTTTTCCGGTGGGATTTTTCAGACCGGCGAGATGACGGTCATGAAGCGCGTGATGCTGCGCACCTTCGCGCCGAATGGGCGAACCACAGCTCCGAGCGCCCCGATCGGATCGGCAAGATCGAACACGCCGCTCACCACGCGGGAGCCGAGAAACGGATCGGCCATGACGACGCTTCCCGGCTGCCAGCGGGCGATCCTGGCGACCATCGCGGAGACGGTCTCCCGCTCCGCCACGATCATCCCCTCCCGCCACGCGGCGATCTGCGAAACCTCCCGCGTGCCGCGGACGGCCCCGTGCGACGCGTTATCGAAGGTGATCCAGTCGCCGGGATTCAATCGTTCTTCGAGGCGAAGTCCGGAACCGGCCGCCCTCGCCTCGACCGCGCCGCGGTTCACGGAAACCGAAACGAATCCCGCGTCATTGGATATGTCGAAGGCGGTGCCGAGCGCTATCGCCGCGAGATCGCCGGACAGGACCGAGAACGGCCGCGCGGCGTCGCGCGCCACGTCGAAATAGGCCATTCCCGCCAGCAGCCCGATGGTCCTGCGCGCATCGGTGAAATCGATCGCGACCGCGCTGTCGGGCCCCAGTGTGACCTCGCTGCCGTCGGACAAGGTCACGCGCCGGATTTCGGCGGTGGATGTCATGTAGTCCGCCCGCGCGCGCATGAGGGCGCGCGGCACCGCCACCGATCCTGCCGCGGCAGCGCCGGCGCCGATCAGGCCGCCGATGACCAGCGTGCGCCGCGACATGCCGGCAACTCCGCGCTCGGCGGTTTTGCGCTCCGCTTTGCGCTGTTCGGTCAGAACCTTTCCGGTCATGCCGTGGATCGCGGCGACCCTGGCCCAGGCCGCTTCGTGCCGGGGACTGCGCGCCACCCATGCCCGCACCATATCGACGGAGACAGGATTGGCAGGGTCATTCTGGAGGCGGATGGCGAGGTCCGCCGCTTCATGGAACAATCGGCGGTCCTCTGCTGGCGCTTCAGGCATTCGCATATGTCCATCATCCCGCGCGTGGGCACGCGGGCGAAGCCTTCC
>JBIQHO010000251.1:0-5206 GCA_044508545.1 Bradyrhizobiaceae bacterium
ATCTGTCTTTTTCTCCATTGCACGGCCATCGAATCATCGCGGGCGTCGGTATGTCGAAAACCGCTTGGGCCAGCGCGTCGTTGAGCGTGGCGGCGATGATGCTGATGTCGGACACGGCCGACGTGCAAACGCCGAGTAGCGGCGATGACCTGCCGCAGGTGCGCGTCATCGCGCCGAAGTGAGCGGCCAAGCGCCGCCCGACTCCGCGCCGAGTTGCGGCGCCGCCGCCGGCGACAGCTCCCGTGCAGAGCAATGAAGCTTCGGTTACCCCCATCATCGGCGATGGCGCCGGCATCGCCGGCTACCAGACGCCTGCCGCAAGCGGGTTGTCGCGCTTCCCTGCCAGCCTGCGGAATACGCCGCAGACCGTCAACGTGGTTTCGCAGCAACTGATGCAGGACCAGCGCGCGACCTCGGTGCAGGACGCGTTGCGCAACGTTCCCGGCATCACCTTCACGGCGGGGGAGGGTGGCGTTCAGGGCGAAAACATCACCATTCGCGGCTATACAGCACGCAACGACTTCTATCGTGACGGCATTCGCGATCCGGGCTGGTATGCGCGCGACGCCTTCGCCATTGATCGCGTCGAGGTCTACAAGGGACCGTCGTCGTTCCTGTTCGGCCGCGGCTCGACCGGCGGCGCGGTCAATGTCGTCTCCAAGCTGCCCAGGGCGAACGATTTCGTCACCGTTGAGGGCACCGCGAATTCGGCGCCGGGCGGGCGCGCCACGCTGGACGTCAACAAGAACTTCGGCGACGTCGCTACCCGTATGTGCTGCTTGGCTACGATACCGACATTGCCGATCGCGACTTCGTTCACATTCGCCGCTTTGGCTTTGCGCCATCGATCGCCTTCAAGCTCAATGAGCAGACCAAGAACACGCTGAGCTATATCTACCAGAAGGACGACAACGTGGCCGATCGGGGCCATGTGCTGCTTCCGGGCTCCTATTTCGGCACGAGCCATCGTCAGCCCGCGCCGGTACCGCGCAATACCTATTTCGGTCTGTTGACGCCGGGGCAGGATGACGTCGAGAAGACCGACGCGCATATGATCACGAACAAGTTCGAGCACGAGTTCGTGCCCGGCGTCACCCTCACCAACACGACCGGCTATACCAACGTCGAGCGGTTCAACCGGACCCGCGCGGTGCAGTTGACCGGCCTGAACACGCCGAACTCCAATCTATGGAACGCGCCGGTCGGCGGCACCCGCCTCGCCACGCCGGGCAATCCGCTGACGTCGGCAACCGCGCTCGCCAACATCTGGGTGGCCAACACCAACCGCTACCAGAACCAGACCAACAATGAGTTGGTGAGCAACGTCAGCGACTTCAATGCGAAGTTCAACACCGGCGGGATCGAGCACAACGTGTTGGTCGGCGCCGAGGTCAGCCAGGAATGGCGCGGGCACTACCGCACCACGTTCAACGATCTATATCGTGTCAATCTCGCCAATCCAGCTCCCTGGCAGGTCGGCGACCTGAACCCGACGACTGGGGCGACCCAATCGAGCGCGCGGGCGGTCGGTGTCTATGTGCAAGATCAGATCAAGCTGACCGACTGGTTCGAGCTTCTGGGCGGCGTGCGCTTCGACAATTTCGAAGCGCAGAGCAAGGCGTTCACCATCACTCGCGACACCGGGGAGACGACAGCGCCGGTTCACCTCAACACCAGCAATGATTTTGTGACCTATCGGGTCGGGGCGGTCGTCCATCCGACGCCGAATTCCAGCATCTACTACATGCACGGAACCTCGGCCAATCCGCCGGCGGAGTTCACGACGATCACCAATGGCCAGCAGGCGTTGCAGCCAGTTACGTCAACCGTCCACGAGGTCGGCGCGAAGGCCGACTTCATGGATGGTCGCCTCAACGTCAACGCCGCAGTGTTCCAGATCCGCAAGGATGGCGACTACGAGAATCGTGGCACCTCGGGCGATCCCGATTTCGTTCCAGTCGGGACCACCGAGGTAAAGGGGTTCGAAGCGGGTATTTCCGGCAAGCTGACCGACCAATGGAGCATCTACGGCGGCTACGCCTATCTGCAATCCAGGGTAGTCAATACGCTGAACGCGGCCAATATCGGTCACGAACTGGGCATGACGCCCACCAATTCGTTCTCGGTATTCACCACCTATGACATCACGCCCCGTCTCACAGTAGGCGGCGGTGCGTTCTATGTCGATTCGCGGTGGACCAGCGCTTCGAACGACGGGCGCATTCCGGCTTACTGGCGATTTGACGCGATGGCCGCCTACAAGGTCACGCGCAACTTCACCATGCAGCTCAATGTCTACAACCTGACCGATGAGTATTATTACGACACGGCGGCGGGCGCGGGCTTCGCGGTACCGGGAGCGGGACGTTATATTTCGCTATCGGGTTGGATGACGTTCTAGTTGGTTCGAGCCGATGCCGCGGAGCGTCGCGGCGCCGGTGCGAGCGACGACCTTCCGCCGGGCACGGCCGGCGGAAGGTTCCGTCCCGAGACGACAGGCCGCGGTCAGCTTGTTCGCAAACTGTGCTATTGACGATGCGAGAAACCCGTGCGCTCCATCTCGCCGAGATTGCCAGCGCCTACAGCCGCCGCGAGCTTCTCTCCGAAGGAGGGATCGGCACGGTCACCGCGATGGAGATCGAGCTTGGCTGCGGGAGCGGGGGTTCGCACTCCGGCCATAAGGCGCGGACCGGAGATGACGCTTGGCGCAGCTGCGGCTTTGGCGACCGGCATCAAGCGGCTTCCCCGCAAAAGATGCGCTGATACAGATCCGCGCCAAAACTTTTCGGCATCGGCCTGGCCTCGCGCAAGCGGAAACTTCGCGTGCCGTCCTCGTTGCGCTCCGCCCGGAGAAACAGCGCGCGGTCGTCGTCGAGGAACGAACGTGCGAACTGATACATATGCGACACGAAGAATACCGTGACACCGTTCTCCTGAAGCGCCGAGATGATCTGACGCGCGATTTCCGAGCCTTCGCGCTCGTGGGTCGCAGCAAAAGATTCGTTGAACAGCGCCAGCGCGTGGCGATGGATGCCATCGGCAATGACGCTCATGCGCACCAGCTCCTCGTCGAACTTTCCGCTCTGCATATCGCGATCCTCTTCGCGCTTGTAGTGAGTGAACAGGCCGGTATGAACCGATGAGGCGAAGGCATCGGCAGTGACGAACATCCCGCACTGGAGCATCAGTTGGGCAAGACCGACGCTGCGCAGGAAGGTCGATTTTCCGCCGCGGTTGGCGCCGGTGACGATCACCAGCGGCTTGCCGTCGGCGTTCACATCGTTGCCAACCGGGGGGCGCTTGAGCGTCAAGGCCAGACAGATGTCGCGAAGATTGCGGCAGCGGAAGCGGTTCTCGTGTGCATCAGCATCAGGAAAAGAGATCGTCTCCCCAATCCGGTCAAGCTGCTCTTTCAGGTTCAGGCAGCCGAGATAGAACGCAAGCTCCGCGCGCAGCGTCTTGATGAATCTGAGAGCGTGCTCGGCGGACTGATAGAGCGCGTCGGCGATCAGAATCAGCCCGCGCCGCTCCAACTCGCTGAAGGCCCGGGCACCGGCTTCGTCGCGTGGATGCAACTGGAGTGTGAAGCTCTGCGCGCCGGGCGTGACTAGCCGCCGCAGCCAGCTCAGATCGCGACGTTGCGGCTTGCGCAGCATGGTGCCCACGCCCTTGCCGCCCATGCCGACGCGCGCGCTGAGAAGAAGACCGTTCTGGAATGTCAGGTTATTGAGGTCAGTTTGCGCGGCGTTGAGATAAGCGTCGTCGAGATCGCGTTCGAGGGTTGCGAACAACTGCCTGAACCCGCGCGAGTCGAACCTGTTCGCATTCGCCGCGCAGGTCTTGCGCAGACGCGCGAGAACGTCGAGGCTGCCTTGCAGGGTGCGCACCGCGCTTCCGACCCGCAACGATGCGTCGCGGCCGTGAAGGCTGAAATTCCAGCTATGCTCGCGGTCGAACGGCTCGATGGCGATCGTATAAAACTGGCGGACGATGGCGGGATTCGCCAGGCAATCTTTCAGAACCTCCTGCCGATAGCGGATCGTCGCGATATTGTTGGTCCATGCGTGCGCGCACGCCGCCGTCATGATGTCGTAAAGGTAGCGATCATCGCCGGCCGCGGCACGCAGGAGAACATCGAGTTCGATATCCTGGGCGAACGGGGTCGGCTGATCCGGCGGCTGGGCGTTGAAATCGCGGTCCGGGTGCATCAGGAAAACCTTCATGGGCGTATCCTCCGGCGAAGCCGCTCATAAGTCACGCCGTGTTTCTCGGCGAGCGATAGCGCGTAGGCAAGGCCGTCGGCCGGCTTGCGGATGACCTCAAAGGTACGTCGCGCCGGGTCGTCCGGATCGACGGTACTGACCATGCTGATGGTCTTTTCACTGAGCTGGGAGAGGGCGTCGATAAAGGTGACGCATACGCCAATGGCATCGGTCGCGAGAATCCGCTCAAGGATTTTCGTGCTGAGGAAGATCTGATCGTCCAGGCTGGTTGAATTGAAAACCTCGTTGAGCACGACGACGCTGTCGGATGTCATCGCTTCGCAGCTTCGTCGCAGGCGGACCAGTTCGTCTTCGAGTTTGCCGCGTAGATTGGTGATGTCTTCCTCGCGTTCGAAGTGTGTGAAGATTCTGTCCGGAAGCATGAGCCGCGCGGCATGTCCGGGCACCGGGCAGCCGAGGCCGGCGAGGAAATGCAACTGGCCGAACATGCGGGCGAAGGTGGTCTTTCCGCCCTGATTGGGGCCGGACACCACAATCATGCGCTCGGTGCCGGAGAGGTGGAGATCATTTCGAACCACGGTGCGATTGTCGTGTGAGAGCTTGGTAGCCAGCGCCAGGTCGAAGCCGCCGTCAACGCGGGTGTCCTTGGACGACACCGAGACCTCGGGGTGGCAGAACGGCATGCCAAGGCTTTTCAGTGGTGCGATAAATTCGAGATAAGCGATGAAGAACCCGATCTCACGGTCGAGTCGCGCGACGACCTCGTCGATGAACGTCGCATTTCGTTTGATATGATTGTTCAGGCGGCCGAACTGCTCCGGAAACAGGCGGCCGACGAAATCCAGAATGCCTTCCTCAATGTGGTTGAGCGAGCGGTCATCCACGGGCCTTGGCTGCGGGGGCAAAGGAACGTCGGTATCGCGGAATCTCGCGAAGCGCTCAAGGATGGTCAAGGTGTAGTCCGGCTCGGAGGCATATTTCCG
>JBIQHO010000252.1:0-5194 GCA_044508545.1 Bradyrhizobiaceae bacterium
CAATCTGCTGCGGCCCGACGGGCCGATCGGGCTCGTTATCGCTACGCCGGTCTTCCCGGACGGGAGCCAGAAGGCGGCCGGCTTTATTACATTTTCCTATCGGCTTGCGTCGCTGATGCTGACAAACGACGAACTGTCGCTGTTCTCCGTGGTTCTGAAGGATCCGCGAAACCCGGCGTCCGAATGGATCGCCGACGATCGCGGCAACGTCACCTCACGGCTCAGACAGGCGGCTGATCCCGTTCCGCTGGTGCTCCGGACGGTGACGTTCGGCGGACGGGACTGGTCGCTTGGCTATTATCCGAAAACCAATGCGGCCCTTCGCGCACAAAGGCTCGCCGTGGTGGTGGGCGCGATCGGTCTGGCGCTGACGAGCATCATTTGCGGTCTGTTCGGATATGTCGCCTACAATAATCTGCGACTAAGCCGGGAAATCCAGGTTCGGATCGGGTTCGAGCGACGTTTGACCGCCGTCATCGACGAACTCAATCACCGGGTCAAAAACATTCTTGCCGTGATTCAATCGATCGTCACGCGCACGCTGCGGCACGGCTCCGACATCGAAGTCGCCCGTGAGTTGCTGATTGGCCGGATCCACGCCATGTCCAATGTGGTCTCGCTGCTCAGCGAGACCCAGTGGCAGGGCGTCAAACTGAGGGGACTGTTCGAGGCGCGCGCCATCCCCAACGCCGACCGCATCGCGATCGAAGGTCCCGACATCACCGTGAGCGCGCGCGCGGCGCAGAGCCTTTCATTGCTGTTCTTCGAACTTGCGTCGCATTCCGACGAAGGCCTCTCGCTGGTCGGCAAGCATCCGCACATTGCCGCGCATTGGGAGGTCGAGGGCGAGGGCAGTGAATCGATGTTTCGCTTTCGATGGGAGGAATTCAACACCAGCGCCGCGACCCGCCGCGAGGACAGCGATTTTGGGATCATCCTGCTGGACCGCGTCGCGCCGGAGGCGCTTGGGGGCTATTCCAAGCGGTATTTTACCGAGGTGAGTTATGTCTACGAACTCGCCGCTCCCATGGAAACCGTCGTGGACATGACCGAGAGAGATCGCACGCTGCAAATATCCGCGCCGATCAGGTCCGCGACCCCCTCGAGCCGTTAAGTTGAATGGACCACACGCTTGGGCAGCCGACGAATTGCGGCGAAGCCTTCCGGCCGGGATTATCGGCCGCTGCCGATCACCGCCCGAACGGTGTCGTCGGGGCCGAAATCCTCGGCGCCCTCGACGTAAAGCAGCGCGCTCAGCTTCGATCGCGCGCGGTTGACGCGGCTCTTGATGGTGCCGACGGCGCATCCGCAGATCTTGGCGGCGTCCTCGTAGGAGAACCCCGAAGCGCCGACCAGGATCAAGGCTTCGCGCTGATCCTGCGGCAGCTTGTCGAGCGCAGCCCGGAATTCCTCGAATTCCAGATGAGCGTTCTGGTTGGGCTGCGATTTCAGCGTTTTGGCGTAGCTGCCATCGGAATCCTCCACCTCGCGCCGGCGCTTGCGGTAGTCGGAGCGGAACAGATTGCGCAGGATCGTGAACAGCCACGCCGGAAGATTCGACCCCGGCTGAAACGAATCGATGTTGGCAAGCGCGCGGAGCAGAGTTTCCTGCACCAGATCGTCCGCACGATCGCCGTTTCCGCTCAGCGAAATTGCGAAGGCCCGCAGGTTCGGCACCGATGCCAGGATATCCTCGCGAAGTGAATCCGTGAGAGGCATTAGTCCCTCCCGTTATCTTTTGTGTCGAAATCGCCCGCGGGGGTTACTTGTGGATGACTTGACCCCGATCCATCGAGCTTTCGGATTAATTCCGCAAACCGGTCGGGGACGCCCTGTCTCACGACGTCGTCATACATCGCGCGAAGCTGATGTCCGATCCTGGACTGAATCTCGGCGTTGAGGCCGCCCTTGCCGGGTGATGGCTTTGAATCTTTCATCATTTTGTTTCATTCCCAAAGTTTCAAGCTATTGAAAAATCGAGAATTTCTCCCGTTTGTGAAGGCCGACCGTGTTTGCGGAACTCGTACGGGCTAATGCGAAGCGCAAGGGAAAGTTCCGGAGGTGGGGAACTTTTGTCATGCTTGAGCGTAAACAAGCGCGGCGACGGACGGGTACTGGCTGCTGCCTTGCGCCGTGCGTCGTTCAAACAGAAGTGATGCCTGATCCCGGCATGACGGGTCTCAAAAAGGATGGACGGGATGTTTCGATCACAGGTTGTTGCCGAGCATTTGCCGCTCTTGCGACGTTACGCCCGCGCCCTGACGGGAAATCAGGCCTCCGGAGACGCTTATGTCGGAGCCATGCTGGAGGCGCTGCTTCAGGATCCGACCGTGCTCGACGAGCGGCACGGGTCGCGGGCGGGGCTATTCCGGCTGTTCACTCAAATCTGGAATTCAGTGTCGATCAACGATGACGTCGACGCGGCGCCGGCGCTGGCGCCGACGGAGCGGCGGCTGACGAATATTACGCCTTTGCCGCGTCAGGCGTTCCTGCTCCTGTCGCTCGAAGGTTTTTCCGAGGAGGAGGCCGCGTTCGTCCTGCAGACCAGCGTGGCCGAAGTTCGCAGGCTGAGTGACATGGCGGGCCGCGAGATGGCGGCGGAAATCGCAACCGACGTCCTCATCATCGAGGACGAGACGTTCATTGCGATGGATCTGGAGAGCCTCGTCAAGAATCTCGGACACCGTGTGATCGGCGTCGCCCGCACCCACAGCGACGCGGTCGCCATGGCCAAAACCCGTAAACCCGGACTCATTCTGGCCGACATCCAACTCGCTGACGGCAGCTCCGGGCTGGATGCCGTGAACGAACTTCTGCGCGTCGTCGAGGTGCCGGTCGTCTTCATCACGGCCTATCCCGAGCGCTTTCTGACCGGGGAGCGGCCCGAGCCGGCGTTCCTCATTTCGAAGCCGTTCCAGCCGGCCATGGTCTCGGCGGTCGCCAGCCAGGCATTGTTCTTCCACCGGAACTCGCGCAACCGGGAACCCCGCGCCGCCGCCTCCTGATGCGCGGCTGCGGATCGTCGCTCCCGCTGGCGATATGATCGCCGGCCGCGCTTGCAGGATCGCAAGTTTACGGGTTGCAAAAAACGGTTTGCAAAAAAACGGGTTGCAAAAAAAACGGACGCGGCTGGCATCACCATCAGCCGCGTCCTCGTCGCCGGTCGGGCGGGCAGGGGGAGGATGACCGGCTGGGCTGACAACGCGACGACCGGTGAAGCGTTCCGCTTCCCTCTCTTTTTTCCAATCCGTTGATGAACGATGTCTCCAGGACCGCGTTATTGCCTCGCGGTTCGGCCCGAAAACCGTGGCGCGTGACGTCGTGGCGGGCCGGAGCACAACGGGTGAGGCAATGATGTTTCAGGTATCGACGGGCGTCCTCGGTGCGCTGGCGGTGATCCTGCCCTTCGGCGCAATGCACCTTCCCCCAAAGCACCTTCCCCCAGGTCGAGATCTCGCTATGCGCGCTGACGTAACCGCTGCTGCGGTTGTCAATCGCACCGCAAAGTCCGACCGAAGTTCTGTCCAATCAACGCCGGTGGAGGGCCGGACAGTTTCCATTCGGATTGACAGTCTGCCGGATGCGTCGATCGTGATCCGGATTCCGGGCGACAACTCCCTCGTGGTGGGCGAACGCGGCACGAACCCGCGCGTCCGTCATGCGCCGGAGTCACAGGCTCGACGCGCGATCGCGTGCGAACCGGTTGTCAGTGTTTTGACGGATATCGCCCGGCAGCTCCAGCCCGGCCGCTGCGTCACCTGAGGTTGTCATTATCAGGAAATCAGGTGCCGGCGTCGTCACCACGGCCGCGCCGGCCTGCGAACAATCCCAGCGCCAAGCCGCCGATGGCCAGGATCGGAACCAGCTTTTTGATGCCGACCGTGCGGACCAACTGAAGTCCGGCCGCCACGACCATCGGATCAGCGAGAAAGTTTTGCGCGGTCGCTCTGGTTCTTGCGGCTGCTCTTTTTTTCATGGCGTTTCGCCGGATGGCATAGATCGCGATCGCGAGCACGGTGATCAGGAAGAAGATGGCCGCGCCGGCGAGGCAAGCCTCGATCAAGCCGTAGTTCTGAAGCACGAAGACAAACCCGGCGGCACATAAAAACACGATTGTGATGGAGCCTGCGACGACCGCCACGGCGGCGACGGAGGTGAGCCGCACAGCATTGCCCGCGCTTTCCTTGAGGTCATCGATCGCCCGCTGAAACATTCAACGCCTCGCCCGGCTTGAAAATTGATTGTTGAAATGATTGGCTGAATCAGAGCGGCGGCGAGGACGTTCGCCGCAGCCCGATCAAACTGAAATTACCGGCGTCTCATCGGCGCCAGGTCACGCCGATCAGAAATCCCAGGCCGATGGCAAGCCCGACCGTTGCGAGAGGGCGTTGCTGGATCGCTTCTTCCAGCGTGTCCTCGATGGAGCTTACGGCATTCTGTGCCGCATCGAGCGCCGCGTTGCCGCGCTCCGACACATCGGAGATGACGGAATCCACATTGGCTCTGGCCTGCCTGTACCCGCGGCGAGCCTGTTTTCCAGCAGAGCCTGTGAATGTACCAAGCGCGTCGGAGACTTGATCCGCCAGGGCGGAGATATCGTTTTTCACGGCTGATAAATCCTTCTCAAGGCGGTCATAAGTCGCTTTATCGGTCAAGTTCTTCATTGCTTCCTCGTCATCGCTCGCCATCCAACGCTCCTGAAAACCGAAAGGATATGCGCAACCAACGTGCCGTCACGGCTTAAGTTCCGCGACCTGCCGGTCAGACGATTGGCGAGCCTGTCCCCTGTTCGACGATGCCTTGGCGGCGAGAAACAGAGCGGAAAGCAATGATGAAGCCATATCGATCTCCATAAGATCGATAGTGCGGACATGGTCGGATTGCCCGACGCATCATGCGCCGCTCGGCGGAACTTTCAGGCCCCGTCGGGATTGCCTCGCGCGCCAAATGTCGCGAGGGCGCTTTCTCCGTCTTGAAATCTTGCGATTAATTTTGGAGAGGCAACAATGCTCATCAGCGTCCTGATTACGTTCTTCGTCGTTGTTCTTGTGCTGTACTTCATCAGCGTGGCGCCGCTGGACGTCCGCGGCAAACAGATTGCCCGCGTCGCCGTTATCGTGCTGGGTGTTGTCTCGGTGCTGAGATATCTTCCGATCTTCTGACGCCGGCGTCAGCACTCTGGATAAGCAAGAAT
>JBIQHO010000253.1:0-5186 GCA_044508545.1 Bradyrhizobiaceae bacterium
GATCGCCCCCGAGCGTGTCGCGCTCGAGGAGGCCGGTCTCGGCGGCGCCGGCCGCTACCGCCTCGGGACCGCCCGGGCATAATCCGCACGGGCAATGGTCGGCGCGCAATACGACCATCATGGTCGTAGGCAATTCGCCGGGAACCGTATTATGCTCCCATCGTGGCTGGCGTCGCGCCCTGCTTTCGCGAATGAGAGCGGCGGATGGCCTTGATCGACTTCGGACTTTCTTCCGGAATTGAAGAAGTTCTGTCCGGAATTTTCTGAAGCCCCTTCCAGGCCTGTCCGGCAACGCGTGGTTGGCCGTGCAGGTGCATGTGCTGCACCTGTCGTGCAAGGCGGGGAGGGGAGTTCCCGATGGCAATGACTGGTACGGTCAAGTTCTTCAATGCGGAGCGTGGGTACGGTTTCATCAAGCCCGATGACGGCGGTCGCGATGTGTTCGTTCACATCACCGCGGTCGAGCGCGCTGGATTGAAGGATTTGGCAGAGGGACAGCGTATTTCGTTCGAAGTCGAACCGGACAAGAAGGGCAAGGGCCCCAAGGCGGTTAACCTCGTCATTTCGCCCTGAGCAATTGCTGCTCGGCGAAATGAAAATCCCGGGTCGCGATGCGCCCGGGATTTCGATCCTGCGCGGATGTCCGCGAAACATAGCGTTTTCAAGCGAAGTGGATGCCGGTTCGCGTGAAGAATACGGCATTGAAATCTTGGAGCCCGCTTCTGTTTCCATCAGAAGCGAAAGGGCTCTAACCGCGCCGTGCCGGATCGCGCCCGGCGCAGACATCGTCTTTGTTCGCAGTTGCGTCTGGTGGGAAATGAGTACTGCTTTGGCAAGTCCGGCGGCTTTGGATTCGGGGCGGCAGGCGCCGTTGCGCGTCATGGTGGTCGACGACTCCGTCGTCATTCGCGGGCTGATTTCCCGTTGGATCGACGCTGAACCCGACATGGTGGTCGCGGCTTCGCTGCGCACCGGGCTCGATGCGGTCAGCCAGGTCGAGCGGGCCAATCCCGATGTCGTCGTCCTTGATATCGAGATGCCTGATCTCGACGGCATCTCCGCGCTGCCGCAACTGCTGGCCAGGAAGCCCGATCTCATTATCATCATGGCCTCGACGCTCACCCGTCGCAACGCGGAGATCAGTTTCAAGGCCATGGCGCTCGGCGCCGCGGATTACATTCCGAAGCCGGAGAGCACCCGCGAGATCGCGGCCGCCGATATCTTCAAGCACGACCTGATCCAGAAGATCCGGAACCTTACCGCAAAACGACGGCGTCCGGCGGTCGCCGCCCCCCCGCTGGCGCCTCACGAACAGACACCGAAACCCACCCAAGCCGCTCCTGCGCCGGCGCAATCCGCGCCGGCACTGCGTCCCTTCGGTTCGCTGCATCCGCGCGTGCTGCTGATCGGCTCATCCACAGGCGGGCCCCAGGCGCTGATGACGCTGGTAGCCGGAATTGGGTCCGTGATCGACACCGTTCCGGTGTTGATCACGCAGCACATGCCGCCGACCTTCACGACCATTCTCGCGGAACATCTGGCGCGGGTCGCCGGACGCCCGGTGCGCGAGGGCGTGAATGAGGAGGTCGTGAAGCCGGGACGGATCTATGTCGCGCCTGGCGGTCGCCACATGCGGGTGGTGCGAAAGGGTACGGGCGCCGTCATTGCGCTCGACGACGGTCCACCGGTGAACTTCTGCAAGCCGGCTGTCGATCCGCTGTTCACGTCGGCGATCGACATCTGGCAGGGAGGCATTCTGGCCGTCATCCTGACGGGGATGGGATCGGACGGAATGCGCGGCGGCAAGCAGATCGTTGCTGCGGGAGGAAGCGTCATCGCGCAGGACGAAGCGAGCAGCGTCGTGTGGGGAATGCCGGGCGCAGCCGCCCAGGCCGGAATTTGCGCGGCCGTTTTGCCGCTTCAACAAATCGCGCCGAAGCTCGTTCGGTTGTTTGCGGGAGGCCATGCGTGACACCGCTTGATTTTGAGTACCTGCGTAAGTTTCTGAAAGACCAGTCCGGACTCGATCTTGCTCTCGACAAGCAATATCTGGTCGAGAGCCGTCTGACCCCGCTCGCGCGCAAGGCCGGGCTTTCGGGTATCAGCGACCTCGTGCAGAAGATGAAGAGCGGCGCCGGAGCCCTGAGCGTTGACGTCGTCGAAGCGATGACCACCAATGAAACCTTCTTCTTTCGCGACAAGACGCCGTTCGAACACCTGCGCGATACCGTGATCCCGGCGCTGGCGCAGGCTCGTGCCGCTCGCCGCAGCCTGCGGATCTGGTGCGCCGCCGGTTCGACCGGACAGGAGCCGTATTCGGTCGCGATGTGTCTCAAGGAATACGGTGCCGCGCTGGCGGGGTGGCGTACCGAGATCATCGCCACCGATCTGTCGAACGAGGTGCTCGAAAAGTCGCGGGCCGGGCTCTACAGCCAGTTCGAGGTGCAGCGCGGGCTGCCCATTCAGTTGCTGATCAAGTATTTCAAGCAGGTGGGCGAACTCTGGCAGATCAACGCCGACATTCGCGCGATGGTTCAGCACCGCCAGCTCAACCTGTTGCAGGATTTTTCCCACCTCGGCACCTTCGACGTGGTTTTCTGCCGCAACGTACTGATCTATTTCGATCAGGAAACCAAGATCCGCATCTTCACGCGGCTTGCGAAGCGGATGGAGAGCGACGGTTTTCTCGCGCTCGGCGCGGCGGAAACCGTGGTCGGGCTGACCGACGTGTTCAAGCCTCATCCGGACAAACGCGGTCTCTATCGGCCCAATCAGGTCAGCGCGCCGCCGCTGGTTCCGGGCATGCTCTCGGCCAAGTCCGCAGCCCGCGCGTAGCGGCCAGCCGACAACGTTCCATCCCGATCATCCCGGAACCCGCTGTTTGGCGCGAACCGGGAATCCGGCTTCATACGTCTTTGTCGCGCCGGAATCCGGATCGCCGCTCTCGGCGCGACCGCAACCGGATCCTGACCGCAGGTCGGCAGGCGCACGCCTCATAAACAAAAACCCCGCCATTTTATGGCGGGGCCAGTCAGGGGAGGAACGGTGAGTGCCGCTGTCAGGCCGGGATACGCACATCATCGTCATGCGGCTCGCGCAAGACATAGCCGCGGCCCCAGACCGTCTCGATGAAGTTGCGGCCCTCGGAGGCGTTGGCGAGCTTCTTGCGCAGCTTGCAGATGAAGACGTCGATGATCTTCAATTCCGGCTCGTCCATGCCGCCATAGAGGTGGTTGAGGAACATTTCCTTGGTCAGCGTGGTGCCCTTGCGCAAGCTGAGCAGCTCGAGCATCTGGTATTCCTTGCCGGTGAGATGGACGCGCTGGCCGCCGACTTCCACCGTCTTGGTGTCGAGATTGACCACGAGATCGCCGGTCTGGATCACCGACTGGGCATGCCCCTTGGAGCGGCGCACGATCGCATGAATGCGGGCGACCAGCTCATCCTTGTGGAAGGGCTTGGTCATGTAGTCGTCGGCGCCGACGCCGAGGCCCTTGACCTTGTCCTCGATGCCGGCGAGGCCGGAAAGGATCAGAATGGGTGTCTTGATCTTGGAGACGCGAAGCTGCTTGAGCACGTCATAACCGGACATGTCGGGCAGGTTCAGGTCGAGAAGGATAATGTCGTAGTCGTAGAGTTTGCCGAGATCGACGCCTTCTTCGCCGAGATCCGTCGTATAGACGTTAAAACTCTCGGATTTGAGCATCAGCTCAATCGACTGCGCGACGGCGCTATCATCCTCAATCAGCAAAACGCGCATGCCAGTCCCCTAATCGTCGCCGCGCCGGGCGTCAGGCCGGCCGCAATACTTGCGGCACTGGAAACGCCTTTAAGCAACTGATTCGGATCCTGACGGCCCATGGTTAACAAAAACTGATTCTGTTGCGCAAGATCAATCGGTGCAATTTTCATCGAATCGCCCTAAGATATTGCATTGAACCAGTTTTTCCTATCCGTTCGCGCTCAGGTTCCACATTAAAAGCCAGACTTAACCGACTCCCGCGACTCGCCTTCGTCCTGAAGACAGGCGCGCTCAGTCACCAAAGACAGTGACGCAATGATTAACGATGCGGGTAAACACGAGGTTAAAGGGGGTCTGCTAATGCGCGGAAACTTAAGGTTTTCGCGATGAAGGGTCTCGCCGAGCGGTTCGGCGATATCGAGCGCGTCAATATTTATGGCCGTGTCGTGGGCGTGCGCGGCCTCATGGTCGAGGTCGCGGGGCCCATCCATGCCATGTCGGTCGGCGCGCGCATCGTGATCGAGACCGGCGGCGACCGTGTCATCCCGGCGGAGGTGGTCGGCTTCAGCGGCGACAATGCGGTGGTCATGCCGTTCGGCGGCCTTGAGGGGGTGCGGCGCGGCTGCCGCGCCGTGATCGCCAATGCCTCCGGTCAGGTGCGCCCGTCCGCCGCTTGGCTCGGCCGTGTTCTCAATGCCATGGGCGAGCCGGTCGACGGCAGGGGGGCGTTGCCACAGGGATCGGTGTCGATGCCGTTTCGCAATTCGCCGCCGCCCGCGCATTCGCGCAAGCGCGTCGGCAAGCCGCTCGATCTCGGGGTGCGCGCGCTGAACACGTTCCTGACCTGCTGCCGCGGCCAGCGGCTCGGCATCTTCGCCGGTTCCGGCGTGGGCAAATCGGTGCTGCTGTCGATGCTGGCGCGCAACGCGGATGCCGACGTTTCGGTGATCGGGCTGGTCGGCGAACGTGGCCGTGAGGTGCAGGAATTCCTGCAGGACGATCTCGGCGAGGAAGGGCTTGCGCGATCCGTGGTCGTGGTCGCGACCTCCGACGAGCCCGCCTTGATGCGGCGGCAGGCTGCCTATCTGACGCTCGCCATCGCGGAATATTTCCGCGACGAGGGCAAGGATGTCATGTGCATGATGGATTCGGTGACGCGTTTTGCGATGGCGCAGCGCGAAATCGGATTGTCGACCGGCGAGCCGCCGACCACGAAAGGCTACACCCCGACCGTGTTCACCGAACTGCCCAAACTCCTGGAGCGGGCCGGTCCGGGCGCCGACAAGGGGACCATCACCGGCATTTTCACGGTGCTGGTGGATGGCGACGACCACAACGAACCGGTGGCCGACGCAGTGCGCGGCATTCTCGACGGCCATATCGTGATGGAGCGCTCGATCGCCGAGCGCGGGCGCTATCCCGCGATCAACGTCCTGAAGTCGGT
>JBIQHO010000254.1:0-5181 GCA_044508545.1 Bradyrhizobiaceae bacterium
CGGAGCTGCGGCGGGTTCCGGACAACGACGACTTCATCATCGACAACAACCGCATCAATCTCGCGGCGCCCGACGTGTTCAAGCATGATCCGGTCAACCTGATCCGCATGTTCCGCCTGGCGCAGAAGCACAACCTTGCCTTCCATCCCGACGCCTTGCGGACCGTGACGCGGTCGCGGCGGCTGATCAATGCGCCGCTTCGCGAAAATCCGGACGCCAACCGGCTGTTCATGGATATCCTGACGTCGCGCGACGCCGAGACCGTGCTGCGCCGGATGAACGAGACCGGGGTGCTCGGTCGTTTCATTCCCGCCTTCGGCAAGATCGTCGCCATGATGCAGTTCAACATGTACCATCACTACACGGTGGACGAGCATCTGATCCGCTGCATCGGCATCCTTCAGGACATCGAGCACGGCAACAACGACGAATTGTCGCTCGCCAGCGAGTTGATGCGCAAGATCCGGCCCGAGCACCGGCCCGTCATCTACATCACGACGCTGCTTCACGACATCGCGAAAGGCCGGCCCGAGGATCATTCGATCGCGGGCGCCAGGGTCGCGCGGCGGCTGTGTCCGCGCCTCGGCTTCAACGCCACCGACACCGAGCTGGTCGCATGGCTGATCGAACAGCACCTTGTGATGTCCAAGGTGGCGCAGTCGCGCGATCTCTCCGACCGCAAGACCATCGAGAATTTCGCCGCCGTGGTGCAGTCGGTCGAGCAGATGAAGCTCTTGACGATCCTGACCACCGCCGACATCCGCGGCGTCGGCCCCGGCGTCTGGAACGGCTGGAAGGCGCAGCTTTTGCGCACGCTTTATTATGAAACCGAGCCGGTGCTGACCGGCGGCTTCTCCGAGGTCAATCGCGCCGAGCGCATCGCGGCCGCCGAGGCCGAGTTCCGCGCTGCTTTCACCGAATGGCCCGAGCCCGAACTCGACGCCTACATCGCGCGGCATTACCCGGCCTACTGGCTCAAGGTCGATCTCGCGCACAAGATCAGGCACGCCCGTTTTCTGCGCGCCAGCGAGGGCAGCGGCCACAAGCTCAACATCGATGTCGGCTTCGATGAGGCGCGCGGCGTCACCGAACTGACGATCCGCGCCGTCGACCATCCCTGGCTGCTGTCGATCATTGCCGGCGCATGCGCCTCGGCCGGCGCCAACATCGTCGATGCGCAGATCTATACGACCACCGACGGGCAGGCGCTCGACACCATCGCGATCTCGCGTGAATACGATCGCGACGAGGACGAGGGCCGCCGCGTCGCCCGCATCGGCGAGATCATCGAGCAGGTGCTGGAGGGCCGGCTGCGGCTGCCTGACGTGGTGCCGAGCCGCGCCGGCGGAAAGCGGCTGCGGCCGTTCGTGGTCGAGCCCCAGGTCACCATCAACAACCAGTGGTCGGACCGCCACACCATGATCGAGGTTTCGGGGCTGGACCGCCCCGGCCTCTTGTTCCAGCTCACCGCGGCAATCTCCAAGCTCGACCTCAACATCGCCTCGGCCCATGTGGCGACATTCGGCGAGCGCGCGCGCGATGTGTTCTACGTCACCGACCTGCTCGGCGCCCGGATCACGGCCCCGACGCGGCAGGCCGCTATCAAGCGCGCGCTGGTCCATCTGCTCGCCACCGGCAATACGGCGGAACATCCCGCAGTCTGAGAGCCTGGCCGGTCGCACCCCCTCAATCTTGCGTTAATTTTCGGGTAACCGTCTCTTAAACCCGGAACGTTAGCGTGAGCGCGGGATCGGCGTGAGCGTTGTTGCGTATGGGATGGGGACGAAAAAAGCGCGGCGGACGCAAGGAGCCGGTCTTCAGCGGATTTGCTGCGTCGCTCGCGGAACTGCGCCTCAACCCGCTTGATCGCGTCACAGTTGCCGACGATACGCCGGCCAAACGCGCGACGCCACGCAAAGCCGCCGGTGCGAATGGCGGCTCGCACAAGCCGTCGCCTGACCGGAACAGCAAAGGGCGGACGAAGAAGCGCAGGCGCGCCCGCCTGTCCCGGGTGTTCTATTGGGGCGCGGTGCTTTCTTTATGGGCGGCCATCGCCGTGATAGGCGTGGTGGTCTATGTCGGCGCGCATCTGCCGCCGATCCAGTCGCTTGAAATTCCGAAACGCCCGCCGACCATCCAGATCGTCGGCGCGGACGGCAGCGTACTGGCGACGCGCGGGGAAATGGCCGGCAGCAACGTCTCGCTCAAGGACCTGCCGCCCTATCTGCCCAAGGCCTTCATCGCGATCGAGGACCGCCGCTTCTATTCGCATTACGGCGTTGATCCGATCGGCATCCTGCGCGCGGCCGTTGCAAACATCATGCACCGGGGCGTGTCGCAAGGCGGTTCGACCTTGACCCAGCAACTCGCCAAGAACCTGTTCCTGACCCAGGAGCGGACGCTCGAGCGAAAGCTTCAGGAAGTCGAACTCGCGCTCTGGCTGGAGCGCAAGCACACCAAGGCGCAGATTCTCGAACTTTATCTCAACCGGGTCTATTTCGGCTCCGGCGCTTATGGCGTCGAGGCGGCCGCGCAGAAATATTTCGGCAAGCCGGCGAAGAACGTCACGCTCGCCGAGGCCGCCATGCTGGCCGGTCTGGTCAAGTCGCCGTCGCGGCTCGCGCCCGACCGCAACCCGGAAGGCGCCGAGGCCCGCGCGAAGGTCGTGCTCGCAGCCATGGCCGACGCCCGTTTCATCACCGCGCAGCAGGCGCAAGCCGCCGCAACCCGCCCCTCCTATGCCGTGAAGCCGGCCAGCGCCGGCACGATCAATTACGTCGCCGACTGGGTCGGCGAGGTGCTCGACGATCTTGTGGGCCAGGTCGACCAGAGCATCGTCGTCGAAACCACCATCGATCCGAAACTGCAGAGCGCGGCGGAAGCCGCCGTGATCGACGAACTGGCCGCGAAAAGCGTCAAGTTCAATGTCAGCCAGGGCGCATTGGTGGCGATGACGCCTGACGGGGCTGTGCGTGCCATGGTCGGTGGGCGCAATTACGCCGACAGCCAGTTCAACCGCGCGGTGACGGCCAAGCGCCAGCCCGGCTCCGCGTTCAAGCCGTTCGTCTATCTCACCGCGATCGAGGCCGGACTGACGCCCGAGACGATCCGGCAGGACGCGCCGCTCGACGTCAAGGGATGGCGGCCGGAGAACTACAGTCACGAATATTTCGGCGCGGTGACGCTGACGCAGGCGCTTGCGATGTCGCTGAACACGGTCGCGGTCCGGCTCGGACTGGAAGTCGGCGCCGCCAATGTGGTGCGCACCGCGCACCGGCTCGGCATCACGTCGAAACTGGAGTCCAACGCCTCGATCGCGCTCGGCACCTCCGAGGTATCGCCGCTTGAACTGGTCGGCGCCTATGCGCCGTTTGCCAACGGCGGCTATGCCGCCAATGCCCACATCGTCGATCGCATCCGCACCGTCGAAGGCAAGAAGCTGCTCTACGTGCGCGCGCAGGATGCGCCCGATCGCGTGGTCGATCCGCGCGCCGTCGCCATGATGAACACCATGATGGAGCAGACGATCATCAGCGGCACCGCGCGCAAGGCCGAGATTCCCGGATGGACCGCCGCCGGCAAGACCGGCACCAGCCAGGATTTTCGCGATGCGTGGTTCGTCGGCTACACGGCGAAGCTCGTGACCGGGGTATGGCTCGGCAACGACGACAACACGCCGACCCGCAAGGCTACCGGCGGCGGCCTGCCGGTAGAGATCTGGACGCGCTTCATGCGCGCCGCGCATCAGGGCCTGCGGCCCGAACCGATCCCCGGCACACAGCGCGGCCCGCTTCCCGATATCGCGCAGTTCGGCCGGCAGGTCATCGCGCCGCCGGATCCTGTCCCCGCCGCTGCTTCGGCGACGGTCGGCAGCCGACCTCAGCCGGTCCGATCCGACGTCCGGCCGGAAGCCGCCAGCGGACTGGACGGCTGGCTCGTCGACCGGCTGTTCGGCGGGCGGTAACTATCGCGTTTTCAAGCGAAACATATCCTCGGGCTCGACACAGGGTGGATGCCGGTTCGCGTTGAAGCGGCATCGTGCTTGGGCTTGCGTTAAGGCATCAAGGAAGTCCGCGCGGGAAACGTTCAAGATTGCCATGAGAGGTGGCGAGGCGGATGAAGCATTCGCCAGTGCAAAGGCGCACCGGACGCGAGCCCTTGCAGGGCGAAACCCTCAACGATACGATTCCGGCCGAAGGTATCACTGGGAGCGGAGGTCACGATGCTGGCGGAGATCAAGGAGCAGATGCCTTCACTGGCAGCGGCAGTGGTCGTGTCAGTTCTGGCGGGAATTATAATGTACGCGCTGGGCTATTCGGCGCTGATGTACACGGAAGTGCTCCTCCTCCTCGAGACGCTGATGTACGTGGTACAGGCGGGCTATTCGGCGCTGAAAGCGATCTTCCTCGGGATCGTGGTCTTCGGGCTTCTTCTCGCCTTTCTTCTGCCGGTCTTGATGGTGCTATGGCGGCAAATCCAGAAGAGAAAGCAAACCGTGCTCTCGGACGCCTCGGGTCCGACACCTCAGCCCTCATCCAGCACCACGGACGCAACAACAGACGCCGGATCCACCTTCGCGCCCCAATCACCGCAGAACGGCGGGTCTCATCCCCTGACGGAAGCTCCAGACCACCAAGCAGACGCCAGCGTGGATGAACGACCTCATCCGCGACCGGGCTGACAACATCAATGCGCGGCGTGACGGCAAGGCAAGACCGATGCTCTGGGCAACAGCCGCTGACGAGTGGTCCCAGGCTTGCCTCAAGGCCATTCGCCTATAGCGTTTTCGAGCGAGGCATATCCTCGAGCTTGGCCCGGGGGATGGATGCCAGTTCGCATCATAAAACGCGTTAACTCAAAATCCTAAAGGTCGCTTCTGATTCATCAGAAACGAGCTCCCGGCTTCTCCCCAACGGCAGGAAGATGGTCAAGGCCATAACGTCCCATGAATGGTGGTCGAACGTGACGCATGAAGCTGTCCTCATCGGCCGCGCCACACGAACGGCACTGCTACCCACCCGCCGTTATCCGGTGAGGCAAGCGCAACTGACTGTCAGGACTAACTTCTTGAAGGGAAATACTTCTTCAAGGGAATGGTGCCCAGGAAAGGACTCGAACCTTCACGACCTTGCAGCCACTGGCACCTGAAGCCAGCGCGTCTACCAATTCCGCCACCTGGGC
>JBIQHO010000255.1:0-5152 GCA_044508545.1 Bradyrhizobiaceae bacterium
GTTGATGCCGCCGGTCTCGGCGATCAGCGGCACGATGGGGCCGTCCTTGGCGGCGAGCGCGCGATTGATCGAGCGCGCCACTTCCGTCGACCCCGTGAAGACGACGCCGGCGATGTCGCGGTGCGCGACCAGCGCCGCGCCGGTCCGTCCATCGCCCTGAAGCAGATGAAGCGCCGCTGGCGGAATGCCGGCCCGGTGCAGCAGGCGCACGGCCTCCATTGCGACCAGCGGCGTCTGCTCGGCGGGTTTCGCGACCACCGTATTTCCCGCCATCAGCGCCGCCGTCACTTGTCCGGTGAAGATCGCCAGCGGGAAATTCCACGGCGAGATCGCGGCAAAGACGCCGCGCCCGCGCAGTTGCAGCGTGTTGCGCTCGCCGGTCGGCCCGGGCATCGTTTGCACGCCGCCGAACAGCTTGCGGCCCTCCGCGGCGTAGTAGCGGCAGAAGTCGGCAGCCTCGCGCACCTCCGAGACGGAATCGTCCAGCGTCTTGCCGCCTTCCCACTGCAGCAGCGCGATGAAATGCGCCGATCGATGCTCCAGCAAATCGGCTGCGCGTTCCAGCGCGGCTGCCCTGGCCGCAGCCGGCGTACGGCTCCATTCAATAAAGCCGCCGCGCGCCGCTGAAACGGTGCGGCTTACCTCCGCCGGCGCGTCCTGCCGCACCTGGATGGTGGACGTTTTTTCCGCCGCAACGTCGGCAACCAGCCGGTTCAGCGCCGCGCGCTCACCGAATTCGATGCCGCGCGAATTGACGCGTTCGGGCCGGAACAGATCGCGCGGCAGCGGGATCTTCGCGTTGGCTGCGTCGCCGGCTTTGCCGACGATCTCGGCGGGCCGTCGAAGCAGCACGTCCGCAGCCACGCCGGGATTGGAGGCGATAGCGACGAAGGACGAGTTGGCGCCGTTTTCGAGCAGGCGCCGCACCAGATAGGCGAGCAGGTCGCGGTGACTGCCGACCGGCGCATAGATGCGGCAGGCAAGATCCGGGCGATCCTTCGCGAGTTGCGCGTAAAGCGCTTCGCCCATGCCGTGCAGGCGCTGGAATTCGTACCCCTCGTCGCCCTCGGTCAGTTCAAGAAGCGTGGCGACGGTGAGGGCGTTATGGGTCGCGAATTGCGGAAAAATCCGCGGACGCAGCGCCAGCAGTTGCTTCGCGCAGGCAATGTAGTTCAGGTCGGTCATTGCCTTGCGGGTGAACACGGGATAGCCGTCAAGCCCGCGTTCCTGCGCGCGCTTGACCTCGGTGTCCCAATAAGCGCCTTTCACGAGGCGGACCATCATCCGCCGGTTCAGGCGTCGCGCAAGATCGTCGATATAGTCGATCACCGCCGAGGCGCGCTTCTGATAGGCCTGGATGGCGAGGCCGAAGCCGTTCCAGCCGGAGAGCGAGGTCGTCGCGGCGACAGCGGCGATCACGTCGAGCGACAATTCCAGCCGGTCGGCTTCCTCCGCGTCGACTGTGAAGTTGAGATCGCGCGTCTTGGCGCGCGCGGCGAGATCGACAACGCGCGGCACCAGTTCCGCCATCACACGTTGCCGGCTCACCGCCTCGAAGCGCGGATGCAGCGCCGACAGCTTGACGGAAATGCCGGGGCGGTCGGGCAGGGGCTTGTCGCCGGCGCGCTGGCCGATCGCCTGGATCGCGGCGGCGTAGGAATTGAAGTAGCGTTCCGCATCCGCTTTGGTGCGCGCGCCTTCGCCGAGCATGTCGAAGGAGTAGCGGGCGTGACCGGCCGAATGCGCGTGGGCGCGCGTCAGCGCCGCCTCGATGGTCTCGCCGAGCACGAAGTGATTGCCCATCAGCCGCATCGCCTGCCGCGTCGCCGCCCGTACCGCCGGAACGCCGATCCGCTTGGCGAGCCGCCCGATGGTTCCCTGCGGCGTCTCGCCCGGCTGGATGACGAGTGCGGACAGCCCGAGCGCCCAGGCGGATGCGTTGACAAGGAATGCACTGGACCTGGTCTCGTGATGGATGAAGTCGCCTTGCCCGAGCTTGTCCTCGATGAACCGGTCCGCCGTTTCGGCATCGGGCACGCGCAGCAGCGCTTCTGCGAGCACCATCAGCGCGAGGCCTTCCTTGGTCGACAGTGAAAATTCGCGCAGCATGTCTTCGACGCCGCCGAGCGGATCGTCGTTCCGCCGGATGGCGTCGATCAGGCCGCGCGCGGTGCGATCGATCCGCGCCTCCCGTTCACGCGTCAGCTGCGCCTCGGCCAGCAGTTGCTTCGCCATGGCCCTGTCGTCCGGCGCATAGGGAGCCGAAAACGGCGGTGGAAGCTGGGATGACATCGGCTATTCCTCGGCCTTCCGCAAAACTGCCGTTTGAAAAGTCAGGCTGGTCGTACGCGCGCGACGCGAATCTGACATGCTGTTGCGGCCGCGTGACCCTTTCTGCAAGTGAACAAGCTAAGCTCGATCCGGCATGGAGCCAATGGGGCGACGGTGCCCGTGAATGCATGAGGCGTGATGGCGAGCTTTCCAAATCGGCGAACCGGCGGATCGCGCGCGGGCCGCATCTCGTGGCTGTTTGCGGCGGCGGCGATGCTGCTCGCGGCGCTAGCCGGCCGTGCTGGGGCGGCTGAACTCAGCCCCGGCATCGCGCAGCTTTACACCTCCGTCTCGATCTATCCGCCGAGCGCGAAATCCATGACGGTCTGCTACGGCTTCGTCTGCCGTCGCCGGGAGCCTCTCGATTTCACCTCTGCCGACCGTGGCGCGCTGACACGGATTCTGGCGGCAGGCCGGCCGTCGGCTGCCGCGGAGCGTCGGGCGGTTCAAAAGGCGGTTGTCTGGTTCGATCGCCGCATGGGACCGGTGCTCGGAACGGACAAGCGGGTGGCGCGGGCCGATTTCCGCGCCGGCGACGACAGCCACAACTTCGATTGCTGGGACACCACGCGCAACGTCACCAGCCTGTTGCTGGTCCTGCAGGACTGGGGACTGTTCAAATATCACACCGTGGGGAATCCGCGTTATCGCGGCAACACGCTCGCGCTGCAGACCCCACACAATACAGCGGTGCTGGTCGAGCGCGCCACGCACGCGGAATGGGTGGTCGACATGTGGCCGCGGGGCTACGCAGAACTGCCTGACGTCATGCTCCTGGATCGATGGATCAAGGAAAATTGATCGACGCGATGCCGCGCGATCGCCGCTTGGCTGGTCGATTTTCGTCGCCGGCGGATCGAGTCTGCGCCGATGGCGTAGACCGGATTGCGTCGGCGGAGCCGATGTCGTTTGCCGCGGAGTGCGTCCCATGGTCGGGACGCGACTTTTCCGGGGCGTGAGGATCGCGTCGTCGCGTCAAACCTTGAGGTTTTCGGCCGAGGTTTTGCCGCGGTTGGCGACTTCCTCGAATTCAACCGTCTGACCTTCGTTGAGCGTGGAAAGCCCCGCTTTTTCGACGGCCGAAATATGGACGAATACATCCTTGCCGCCACCAGCCGGCTGAATGAATCCGTAACCTTTGGTCGGGTTGAACCACTTCACAGTACCCTTAGCCATTCCCAAGTCTCCGCAGAATTGAAATAGTCGTCGGCCCCCCGGAAACCGGCTCGTCCGACGGTGTACAAGATACGCGGTCTCGGCCCGGCTTGGTAGTTCAAACACAAGGTTGAACTATCTGAACCAACTCTATCCGGAGACGGTGCAATTTTGCCACAATTCTGGGAATTTCCTCGCCGGGGACGGCGAGGAAACAGTGATCCGCCAGCCGAATTCCCCGGATCTCCCGCGGAATGCGGTCCCGAGGATCAATAGGTTGCGGTCAGATAATCGACGATCTTGCCGACATCGGCCTCGGCGATCGGCGCGCCATACACCTTGATCATCTTGTTCACCTCCGCCTGCCAGAAATCTTTCTTGAATTTCGGGCCGCGCGGCTGGGTCTGGACGTAATCCGCCGAGTGACAGGCTGTGCAGTTGGCCTTCACCACGTCGAGATTGGGGCCCGGCTTGAATTCCACGGCCCTGTCCGGAAGCTTGTAGGAAATCGGCTTGGCGCCCGCGGTGGTGGGACCGAAAGCGCCGCTGCTCCCGGCCAGCCCGATGGCGACTGCGAGAGCAAGGAGAACTGGACGCGTCATGATCACCTCCCTCAGGCCGCCGTCACGTGGACGGTCTCGACGACGTTGCGCATGTAACCGGCCGGATTCCATGTGGCCTCGGACGGCTGCACCTGGCCGCCGTTGCTGGTCGCGCGGACCTTCAATTCATGCGGACCGGCGGTGAGCTTGACCGGAATCTTCCATTCGCGGAACGAGTATTTGCCGTAGTCGCGACCGAGCCGCGCGGTCTTCCAGGTCTTGCCGCCGTCGATCGACACCTCGACCTTCTTGATTCCGGTGCCGCCGTCGAACGCGATCCCCTTCAGAAGCTTGCCGCCGATTCCGACTTTCGCGCCGTCGGCGACATTGGTGATGAAGGAGCGGACGTTGAACCTGTTGATGGGAACCGTCGCCTTCGGCGCGGTGCCCGGCTCAACGCAGGCACAGGCATCGTCCGGAATGCGGTAGGCCGTCTTCATCCAGAAATTGTCGTAGATGCTGTCGATGACGGTGATCTCGTTGAGATGCTTGACCCAGTAAGTGCCGTAATATCCGGGAACGACGAGCCGGAGCGGAAAGCCGTTCAAAAACGGCAAATCCCGTCCGTTCATGAGATAGGCCAGCATGACCTCGCCGTCACGTGCGTGGTCGATGTCCAGCGCCTTGGCGAAATCCGGCGTCTTGTCGCTGACGGGACCGTCCATGCCGTTAAATACGACCTGCTTTGCGCCTTGCTGGACGCCGGCCTGGTCGAGCACGGTCTTGAGCGGCACGCCGCGCCAGCGCGCGTTGCCCATCGCTCCGTTGCCGGACTGGCCACCGGCGACGCGCGGATTCGAGAATCCGCGGCTGTTGCCCGAACACTGATTGACGGCGACGAGTTCCGTCGCCTTCATCTTTTTGATGTCCTTGAGCGACAGCTTGAGCGGATGATCGACCTTGCCCTTGATCTCCAGCGTGAACGTGTCGGGATCGATGTTGAGCGGAAGGTCGGCGAGGTGATAGCGGACAAAGAAGGCGTCGTTCGGCGTGATCGGGCCTTCGTTGAAAACCGAGAACGGCGTTTCGAGTTGTGGCGGGCGGCTTGTCTGGCCGATCATCAG
>JBIQHO010000256.1:0-5137 GCA_044508545.1 Bradyrhizobiaceae bacterium
CAGCACGACCTGATCATGGTAGCCGAGCGAGTGCCCGCCCGCGCCGTCGGGAAATTTCGACGGCGCCGGCCACAGCACGGTCACGGCGTCGACGTTGTCCGAGCGAGAGAAATCGAAATGCGGAGGCACCCCGGAATCGCCCGGCGTGCGCCAGTAGGTTTTCCAGCCCGGCTCAAGCTGAAACGCGACGCCGCCGAGCAGCACCGCTCCGCTGCGCGAGCCCGCGAGCAGGCGGACCGCGGAATGGTTGCCTTGCTGCCAGGGCGAGGCGTCCTGAGCCGCCGCAGCGGCCGAAAGCGCGAGCGCCAGCAACCCGACCGCAACGCCGGATCTCGCATGGAGGGTAATCCTGGTGGTCATCCGACGTCCTTACAGGCTGGTGCCGCGCCAAACCATTGAAATGCTTGTGATCCGTTGTTTAGTCGTGTCCGGGAGGTTGATTGACAGAATGGACGTCCAATATCAGGATGTGAGGGCAACATGAGGGTCATTTGCTGATGA
The DNA here is from genome assembly GCA_044508545.1 of Bradyrhizobiaceae bacterium. GTDB lineage: Bacteria > Pseudomonadota > Alphaproteobacteria > Rhizobiales > Xanthobacteraceae > Nitrobacter. Next base: position 502 of record JBIQHO010000256.1, read on the forward strand.
ATCCAGCGCGTAAGAGGCCCGGCAGGGACCGTCGTCAGGCGGACGAAGCGGACGCCGACGATGCGGATCGGAGCTATCTGGACGGCCAGTTGCTGATCGCGATGCCGGTCATGGAAGATGAGCGGTTCGCGCGCTCGGTGATCTATGTCTGCGCCCACTCCTCCGAGGGCGCGATGGGAATCATCCTCAATCGCCCCGCCGGGAGCGTCGACTTCACCGATCTGCTGGTGCAACTCGACATCATCAAGAGGTCCGACCGGATCAAGCTGCCGGAAACCGCCGAGGCGATGAAGGTGATGAAGGGCGGCCCGGTCGAGACCGGCCGCGGCTTCGTCCTGCACTCAAGCGATTTCTTCATCGAAGACGCGACGCTGCCGATCGACGAGGGCATCTGCCTGACCGCGACGCTCGATATTTTGGAAGCGATCGCGAAAGGCGCCGGCCCGAAACATGCGATTCTTGCGCTTGGTTATGCCGGCTGGGCGCCGGGCCAGCTCGAGACCGAGATCCAGGATAACGGATGGCTGCATTGTCCAGCCGACCCGGACCTGATCTTCGGCCGCGATAGCGAGGACAAATACGTCCGCGCGCTGCACAAGATCGGCACCGAACCCGGCATGTTGTCGAACGAAGCCGGCCACGCCTGAGGACGGTTTTCTGTTTTTTATGACAGCGGCATTCTGCGCTGACCCAATCCCGGCGCGATGACGGAGTGCGGCCATGGCTAAAGTCATGGCAAGGCAAAAGTCTGGCAAGGCTAAAGTCATGGCAAGGCAAAAGTCATAACAAAGAGAGCGCCGCGTCCCGGGCGCGATGCGAGCCGTGAAACGCTGCGCCGCCGAACCGGGACCGTTGCGAGTGCCGCTCTCCCGGGTCTTCGGGCGATCCCGGAGCAGCACAGCGGCACGTTGTGCCACAGCGCATCCCTACACCCACCCCTTCGCATTGCGCAGCCTGATTCCGCTGATATGCAGAGTCGTTTCCCAAAGAGGCTTCAAGGGAGGCAGGCTGTCGACCACACGCAAATCCACGCCCCGAGCGGCGAAGGCTGACGGCGGATCGAGAAGGGTATCGCAACCCAGCGGCTTCACCGCCACCCGGCTAACCCACATGCCTGCATCGTGCAAATCCTCAAAACTGTCGGTGGGCAGATCGTAGCGATGGATCGTGGCGGTCGCGAGATCGGAAAGCCGTTCACGCGCGACGTAGGCCGCAGCGCGATTACCGCCCAGCCACTTCAGCTTGTCCGCTTCTTTCGTTTGCTCGGTTGCCCATATCAGGATGCGCGGGCAGTCGCGGGGGAACAGATACATAAAATCCATCCGCGCCTCGATAGCCCACACCAAGGGGTCATTCAGCCATTCCATGCCGGGCGCGCGTTGAGCCGGCACCATCACCGAACGGGGCATGAAGGTGGCGATGGCGGAATCATCGCTGAAGTGAAACAGGCGCATGTTGGCCAGACGTTGATTCAACCCCGCTTCAGCTCGCCGCTTCCAGCCGCTCCTGAGCCAGCAGCCGCATCGTGGCATCGGCGTCCATCGGTTCGCCGAAGGCGAAGCCTTGCGCGTATTCGCAGCCCAGTTGATAGAGTTCCACCGCATCGGAATCGGTCTCGGCGCCTTCGGCGACCACATCCATGCCGAGATCGTGCGCCAGCGCGATGATCGACTTGAGAATAACCGGCCGGCTGCCGCGACTCGTGGTGCGGACGAACGACTGATCGATCTTGATGGTGTCGAACGGAAATCGCTGGAGGTAGGACAGCGAGGAATGGCCGGTGCCGAAGTCATCGAGCGCGAGGGCGACGCCGAGTTCGCGGATCCGTTGCAGCATATGCGCGGCCTGCTCCGGATTTTCCATGACAAGCGATTCGGTCAGTTCCAGCTTGAGCGTGCCGCGTGCGATCGAGGAGCGCGACAGCACGGAACGGACGTCCTGAATCAGATCGTGGCGCAGCAACTGGCGTGACGAGACGTTGACGCTGGCAAAGATCGGCGCGCGCGACCGCATGGCGCGCTGCCAGATCGCGAGCTGGCGTGCGGTCTGGTCCATCACGAATGTGCCCAAATCGACGATCAGGCCGGCTTCCTCGGCGATGGTGATGAACTCGTCCGGCGCCATCCGCCCGAGCTTGGGGTGGTCCCAGCGCGCCAGCGCTTCGAATCCGGCTGTCGAACGGTTCTCCAGGCGGACGATCGGCTGATAGAGGAGGGTGATTTCGCGCCGCTCCAGGGCCCGTCGCAGATCTCCTTCCAGCGTCAGCCGGTCGTTCTTCCGGGCGCGCATCGCGGGCTTGTAAATGTCGATGCGGTCGCCGCCGATGCGCTTGGAATGATACATCGCCAGTTCGGCGTCCTTGACGATCTCCTCCGTCAACGGCGTTTGCGGGTCGCTCAGCGCGACGCCGATCGATGCGGTCAGGAAGATCTCGCGGTCGTTGAAGCCGATCGGCGCGCGGATGGTCTTGCGCATGGTTTCGGCGAACGCGGTGACGCGCGACGGATCCTGCTCCGACATCAGGATAAGGCCGAACTGGTCGCCGGCGAGCCGGCCCAGCGTGTCCTGGGGTTTCAGGATGCGCGTCAACCGCCGCGCCAGCGTCAGCAGGATCGAATCGCCGACCGCGATGCCGACGGAATCGTTGACCTGCTTGAAGCGGTCGAGATCGATCACCATCAGGGTCGGCCGCAGGCCGGGCACGGTCTTGGCGAAGGTCGCGACCGCGTTGAGGCGGTCGATGAACAGCTTGCGGTTGGGAAGGCCAGTCAGATTGTCGTGCACCGAGTCGTGCAGCATGCGCTCTTCGGCTTTCCTGGTCTCGGTGACGTCGGTGAGGGTGCCGACCACACGCGACACCTCGCCGTCGGATCCGACCACCGGACGCGCCTTCAGCGCGAACCACATGAAATGGCCATCGGGCGTGCGCAGCCGGAAGTCCTGCACCAGACGTCCGCGGCGCTGGTCGAGCACGCTGTCCAGAGCCGCGCGGAACCGATCCTGGTCGAGGGGATGCAGCACCTCCAGCCAGGTCGCCGCCGGGCCTTCGAGCGCGCCGCGTTTCAGGCCGAGCAGGCTTTCGGTCTCGGGACTGGTGAAGACCTTGTCGGCGGAGACGTCCCAGTCCCACACCAGATCGCCCGAGCCGGTCAGCGCCAGCGCGCGGCGCTCGACGTCGGACACCACGCCGGCGGCGGCGCCGCCACCGGCGAAAGCGTGCTGCATCACCGTGAATCCGATCAGCATCACGATCAGCACGAGGCCGCCGAGCAAGGCCGGGCCGACGATGTCGTTGGTGACGTTGCCTTCGATCGTCATGGCGGCGGCGCCGACCCACACCACCAGCAGGAACCAGGTCGGGATCAACAGCACCGCGCGATCGAAACCGTGAATCGCGAGATAGACGATCAGTCCGAAGCCGAACACCGCGATCAGCGCCAGCGACATCCGCGCGATGCCGGAGGCGACGGCGGGATCGAACAGAGCCAGCGCCACCAGCGAGCCGAGGAACGCAAGCCAGCCGAGGGTGATGTGCGAGTAGCGCACGTGCCAGCGGTTGAGGTTGAGATAGGCGAACAGGAACACCAGCAGCGTCGCGGCCAGGATCGCCTCGCCCGCGGCACGCCAGATCCGCTCGGAGCCGGCCGACATGTCCAGCACCTTGCCCCAGAAGCCGAAATCGACGCCGATGTAGACCAGCACCGCCCAGGCAAGCGCCGCGGCCGCCGGGAACATGATGCTGCCCTTGACCACGAACAGGATGGTCAGCACCAGCGCCAGCAGCCCGGAGATGCCGATGACGATACCTTGATAGAGGGTGAAGGAGTTGACCTTGTCCTTGTAGGCGTCGGGTTCCCAGAGATAGAGCTGCGGCAGCTTGTCGGTGCGCAACTCCATCACGAAGGTGATGACGGCGCCCGGATCGAGCGTGATGCGGAAGACGTCGGCGGTGGCGCTCTCCTGCCGCTCGGGGCGGTCGCCGGTCGACGGCGTGATGGTCGCGATGCGCGATTGTCCGAGGTCCGGCCAGAGCAGTCCCGACGACACCAGACGATAATGCGGCGCGACGATCAGGCGGTCGAGCTGGTCGTCGGTGTTGTTGGCGAGCGCGAACACCACCCAGTCCTGGCCGCCCTCGCGTGCGCGCACCTCGACGCGGCGGACGATGCCGTCGGTGCCCGGCGCGGTCGAAACCTGAATGCGGTCGCTATCGCTATGCTGATGGTCGAGGATGGCGGTGAGATCGATGGCGGGCGCGTCGCTGCGGACGCTGACGGCGTCGATCGCGCGTGCCGGCGATGCCGCGACGAACATCGCGATGAACATCATGAGGGCCAGCGCGATCCGCGCAAGCCACCTGATCGGACGCAATATCAATTCCCCACGTTCAACATACACTCTCGCCGCATTGCGCGCGACACGGATCGGTCCAGACGAATCTGCGAATCTGACGAATCTGTGAATCTGTATGTCACAGAATCGGTACGTCACAGAATGAAAGCGAATTCGCGTGAACCCGCAAATCAGCTTTCGCCGAACCCGCCGGCCGCGCGAGATAAATGGCATAATTGCGAACGGAATTATAGGCTTTAGAGCGTTTTCGCGCGAAGCATGTCCTCAAGCTTGACCCGAGGAT
>JBIQHO010000257.1:0-5110 GCA_044508545.1 Bradyrhizobiaceae bacterium
CCCTCCTTGAGGATTGCCTTTGCCTGCGGGCTCAGTGTCCAACCCGTGGCTTTCTCGAAATTGCGGAAGATCGGCTCGAGAGGATCGGGAGTGGACTGGATCATGACCATACATCGTCTCCTGGTCCGGCACGTTCGCCCGAATGCAACCGGAAGGCTACCATAGGCGGGCTCGATGACAACTATTGGTCCGGTGTTCTCTTGAGCGAACACACGTCCCGCCGCGAGCGGTGGTATGGGCCTAGGGGACGATTCGAATGCAGATTTTTCGCATCTTACGAATAAGGCGGTCGGTCGAACCGGCCAGCCTTCTATGCCGACCACACCGCTGGGCAGGGCAAAGAGGAAGTCCGGCGAATGGCGGTTCGCGAGGGGCGGTCCTACCACAAGCTCCAAGCCATGATCGTGCCGATCGCCCAGAAGCGGCGACGGGGAGCCGGCAGCATTTCCTGCATTCTCCGATCAATCGGTGGTAGTAGAAAGACCGGTGATGTTCCCCCCGATACGAGGTAACGGGTAGGCCGCTGATGATACAACCAGAAGCGTCAATCAATGGTTACGGCCGGTTACCCGAGTCCCCGAAGCGCCCTTGGTGTCGGCCGTATCGAGTCGAACAAGTGCGGTAACGCGTCTGAGAAGATTATTCGACTCGAACTTTGGTCGGCTTGTTCGAGTCAATTGGTAATAAGCATTCGCAGTCCCCTTACCGACTTCTCAGGGTCGAATCCTGCCATATTTGCTCCATTTTTACGATTCCCGAGTCGCGACGGTTTTCCAGAACCCTCCTGAAAATAGTGGGTAGCGTAATTCCGGAGTCCGCTAAAAGACAGTTCGAATCTCTTCGGGCGCGCCATTTCAGAACAGAACTATGAACGCCGAACGCCGCCGTTTCTACGCTTGAAGCGGCGACCAGCGTTCGCAGCAATTCCGACTTCGATCCCATAATGCGAACCTCGTCGTCTGCCACCTCGACGCGCTGCGCCAGCGCTCGCAGATGGTCGCGGCGGTAGCCGCCATCGTCGAGTCGTATCCGTTCGCGGGCTTTGCGGGCGAAACCCTTGAGCATGTCGGGGCTGACGCCCTGATTGCCTGAACTGTCGAGCGCGAGCTGCGTGCGCTCCGCGTCGGCGGCAGCCTGATCCCGCAATGCCTTGAGGCTCGCCATGCGCTCTTTCGCCATGGCGTCGTCTTTGTCGATCATGCCGGCTTCGATGGCGTCAAAGAGACGGCCGAGCCGCTGGTCGGCTTCCGCGATTCGCCTGTGAAGCTCGGCAAGATGTTCACGGCGGCGCTCGGCGCCCTCCTGTCGCCGGTCGATGACGCTGGCGAGGACAGTTTCCAGCCGCTTGGGCTGGAGCAGCCGATCCCCGATATGATCGGCGACAAGATGGTCCAGCTTGTCCATCGGGATCGTGCGGCCCTTGCAGCCGGTCTTGCCCTGCCGCGCCTTGGTCGAGCAGGCGTAATAGCGGTAGGTCGCGCCCGTGCTGCTCCTGCCGGTGCGCAGCGTCATCGCGCCCCCCCATTTGGCGCAAAGCAAATGCCGGTCAGCAGCGTGGGGCCGCTGGAGACGCGGGCCGGCGTCACCATAGGATTGCGGGATTTGAGGCGGGCTTGCACCGCGTCGAATATCTTGCGCTCGATCAAGGGCGGCACCGCCATGATGGCGACTTCGCTCTCCGGCTTCTTCTCCCGGTCCTTGTGCGAGCGCGTGTTGAACCTGTGCTCGCCGAACGAGCTGGTAGCCGCGTTGCTCGCAATAGGCTTCACCCTGCCGCTTCTGGTCAGGAATGGAAATATCGTGCTCGGCCTGCCGAGCAGTCGAGACGCGTAGATAGAGGGCGGCGCGCACCCCATTTAAGAATTGGGGTGCGGTCATGGCAGAAGCCTCCTTCTCAATTCATCGGCACGGCCCGAAAAATTCGTCGAACAGATCGCCGAACCAACGCTCGAACACGTCCACCTCGGCTTCCGTGACCGGGATGTGCTCGGGCCAATCGTCGGTGACACGCATCCTCTGTCCATCCGGGCCCAAAAGTGACGTGTCGCCGGCTCGCGTCCGACCGTCCGGCATAGGATCGTCGGCGTAGTCGAAAAGATCGTCGGGAAGCGACTCGGGGATCGACTGTCGCGGTCGCCCTCTCCGGGCGCTGCGGTGCTCTGCGCACATATAATCCTCCTTGGCTCTGGTGGATTCCGGGGTGATGGAGGTCCCGGAAATAAGCGAACCATGGAGGAGGATCGGCCTTTGCGCTTGTGCGCTGGCAGCACCCCCGCTGCCCAAGAAAGCCGCTGGCGGATTGTCGAGTTGCGTCTGAAGCCGATTTTGCATTGTCACCGCTGCGGGATTGGTTGGGATGAACTGCGGAGACGACGTATTTCGCTCGCGAGTGTCAGCAAGTTGTGAAGCGCGGCACTGCGATTGAACGGCGACCAGACGGCAGTAAAGGCAACGGGCTCTGGCTCATCGCCGAAGGGCAGAAAGACGATGCCAGTTGTCGGCAACAGCGCCGTGGCGGCCCCGACAATGGTGATGCCGAAGCCCTGTCCGACCATAGATAACAGCGTGCCGCGTCCCACGTCGAAGCGCAGGAGGCTCAAATGGAGTAGCGGCTTGCGTAGCACACCGTTGACGCAGAGATACAACGTCACCAGCAGACGGCCGATTCTGCCGTTACCATCCAAGAATGGGTGGATGGTCTCGAATTGGACATGCAGGAGACCGGCCTTGATGAGGGCGGGTAGACGCGAGGCGTCCTCGTGCATGAAGCGCTCCAGCGCATCGAGACAGGCCTCCATCTCGGTCAGCGGCGGCGGCACGAATAGCGCGTTGCCCGCACGTGAGCCGCCGATCCAGTTCTGAGACCGCCGAAACTCGCCGGGATTTTTCGTGCCGCCACGCCCGCTCTCTAGCAGCCGTTGTGCATCTCGCGGATCAGACGCAGCGACAGCGGCAGGTCTTCCAGCCGCTCCAGCCCATACATCGTCGCATCGACATAGTTCGAGACTTCGCGGATGTCATCGATCGGCTGGCCGGCTTGCGCCTCAGTTTCGAAGCGGAGGAGGTCCGAAAGGGTTGATTGCGTGCCCTCGATCTGGGACGCGAGCACGGCTTCCTTCCTCACATACATATAGAGGAACAGCTCTTGACGCGGCAGCAGCATGGTGATGCCGTCCAGACGCCCCAAGGCCCGCTCGGCTAGGCTCAGCCTTTCCAGCAGGTCCAGCACGTCGATCGACGGTTCAGGCGGTAATGGGGGCGGCACGAAGGCGCGCACGATTTCGCCCGCCATAGGAGGTGTTTAGAACAACGATAAAGATTCCAAATTCCCGAAACATTCTTTTACTCAATGACACGGGAAGGAGGAGTGTGCTTACAGCGTGCTTACATACGAACTGAGCATCCCGCCACGAACCAACTAAGTTATTGAAATCATGGTGCCAGGGGCGGAATCGAAGCTATATGTTATGATATTGGATTGATTGACAAATCTTCAGTGTGGATGATGGTCCGATACCCGTAAAATTACCCAATTCAAAATTGTACCGACGGTTCGATTCCGTTTCCCACAGAAAATTGCATCGCATGACGCCGTACATACTATCATTTCGTCACCTCTCGCATCCGGCCTTATCGTCGCCTTCTCGCCTCGGCCTCCACGACACAGGATTTTCGACCCAGCGGTTGATGTCGGATTCGCGCCAGCCTGCGGCGTTGCTGCTGATCTTGAGTTGAGCTGGAAACGTGCCTTCATCGATCTTGCGATAGATGGTGGACCGCGACAGCCCGGTTCGTAACAGAACTGTTCTGAGGCGGATGATACGATCTGGCTCACGCATGGTCGCGCGGCCTCCTGCTGGCTGTTTCTGATTGCTACTGAGATCAGAGAGGGCCGACAGTTACGCGCGCGCAAGCGTAATTTTCTCGTCGTCGTAGCGTGGCGTAGAAACGGCGGAAAATACTTGCAATCGACGGGATCGATCGATGTTGCCCAACGGGGCATACAGCGATTTTGGGACAACGACATATACTAATCAGAACTCGATCCCTCGTCCTGTGCCCATGCTGAGTCGAACTGGATGCCGAACTGAAGAGTAATGGTGCGACGCGCGGCAGCGATGCGGAACGTCGCTACCGTTTTAAGATAGTGTGAAGCTCGTGACGAAAAATGACTGGCGGCGTGATGATTAACCTAGCACCCTCTATTTCACAGATCGAAGTGCTATTGGCGCAGAATACGGAAGCAAGCCTTACATATGCGGCCTTGGAATCCCGCTTGGCCATCGAGCGCATTTGCTACGAGCGCCTCAGGATCGCACACGATTATATTTCTCATGATGATGTAAAACGATGGCAGCCGCGCGATATTGTTAACATACTTATTCGAGAAGTGGACTCAAATACCGCAAAGACTTTCACGCTCTCTATTTCAAAGGAGCCGGCGCCAGAGGGTTTACCCTCGCCTGCATTTGAAAATTATGAGGCGATAGAGTTTTTATCCGTCGGCACGCAAATTGGATTCGACCCAGACAAACTTGGAAAACTCTGGAACGCGTTGGCGAAACTCGCCCTCCACATAAGTATCCCGGTTAATAAAGATCATGATGTTAGCCGATACGGGGATGCACAAAAAATACGGACAAAGGTTGTGGAGACCTTGGAGGAGATAAAACGAATCAATGAGGGTACGCTGATGTCCTCTGGAATTGGAGAGGGGATCTCGTTTGAGTGCATCTGCGGTGCCAAGAACAAGCGCAGACTTGGCCTTCTGAAAGAGGGACAAACGATTAGCTGTATTAACCCCGATTGCAATGAGAACTTCGCCTTCAGCGAAAACGATCTGTCGTTCGGGCGTAGAACACTTGAGATAATATGTAGGAATTGCGGCAAGCAGCGGGAAATCCCCAAGAAGGTGGTTGAAAAATTGCGAACCGATCAGCACGTTCAGTTTGACTGCGAAGTGTGTGATGAGAAAATCTATATTTCTTGGCGGCCAATGCAGTCGCAAAGATCGAAGCCGATAGAGCCGACATGAAGCAAATCCTCAAACTCACACTAGGTCATCGACTCATTAAATCGCAACCAGATGCGGATTGAGGCGAGTTTGATG
>JBIQHO010000258.1:0-5106 GCA_044508545.1 Bradyrhizobiaceae bacterium
GCAACCGTATGCACCGCGCTGCCCTCCGGCGCGTCGCCGGGATCGAGATCGGCCTGACGCGCGCGCTCCGGCGCCTTGGGCAGGAATTGCAGCAGCATGCCGCCGCCGCGCCAGCCGCGCTTCGGACCATTGCCGTCCCGGCGCCACTCCTCGCCGACCGCGAGGCGGACCCGCGTCGGAATCTGTTCGGAGCGCAGGAAATATTCATGCGCGGCATCTTCGAGGCTGCCGCCTTCCAGCGCCACCAACCCCTGATAGCGGCTCATGTCCGGTCCCTGATCGATGGTCATGGCGAGATGGCCGCGTCCGAGCAGCGCACCGGAATCCTGCGCATCGTCGATCCGCGTCCTGTCGAAGCGGGCATAGGCCCGCAGCCGCGCCGGCGCGCGAAAGTCGACGATCAGGAACGACACCGGTCCGTCGGTCTGGGTCTGCAGGATGAAGCGGCCCTCGAACTTGAGCGAGGAGCCGAGCAGCGTCGTCAGCACGATCGCCTCGCCGAGCAGCTTGGCGACCGGCGCGGGATAGTCATGCCTGACCAGCAGTTCGTCGAGCGCGGGTCCAAGCCGCGTCAGCCGTCCGCGCAGATCGAGCGCGCTCACCTCGAACGGAATCACGGCATCGTCGACCGGAACAGCCGAAGGCGCGCGCACCGAGGCTTCGGGTGAAATGGCGGAGTCGGATGGTTGTGAGATCATGCCGCTTTATCTGGGGTCGGGAATGCGGAATCGAAACCCCTCGCAAGCGGATTCGGCCGGCTTCACCTCACCCTCGTTTCGCTGCAGCAATGAACGCTCCAGAACCCGCGTACAGGGCCTTTCTCACACCCTTTTCATCTCGACAGACACTTTCGGTCCATTTTTGACGGTCTGGTAGACGACGCAATAGCGCTCGGTCAGCTTGAGCAGGAGATCGAGCTTGTCCTGCGGCGCATCGGTCTCGACATCGAACCGCAGGCGGATCGATTCGAAGCCGACCGGCGTTTCCTTGTCGACGCCGAGCGTGCCGCGAAAATCGAGATCGCCCTCGGCGCTGACATGGCCGGATTTCAGCGGCACCTCGATCGCGGTCGCAACCGACTTCAGCGTGACGCCGGCGCAGGCGACCAGCGCCTCCAGCAGCATGTCGCCGGAGCACAATTCGAGGCCGGAGCCGCCGGTGGCCGGATGAAGCCCCGCGACCGCAAGCGCGCGTCCGGTCTCCACCTTGCAGGCGATGCCTTCATTGTCGATCGAGCCCCGCGCCTTCAGCGTGATCAGCGCTGATTTCGGATCGCTCTTGTAGCGTTCCTTGATCGGGGCTTGCGTGGCGCGAAGCTCGGCGGCATCCATCAACGTCTCCTTTTCTTCTTTCTGAAATCGTTTGGCGAACGTAAATCGCGGCGCCGGGTTCACCACCACAACGCATCGCCGGCCTCGGCCGCGGCGGCCGGATCGGGCGCGGCCTGGTCGAGCGAGCGGTCAAGCGCTGTCAGGATGCGCCGCTTGGTGGTCTCGAACAACTCCGAATTGCGGTCGCGGGGCCGCGCCAGGCTGATGTCGATGCCCTCGAACAGCCGCCCCGGCCGCGGTCGCATCACCAGGATCCGGTCCGCCAGCACCACGGCCTCGTCGACATCGTGGGTCACGAGCACCAATGTCGGACGCGTCTCCGACCACAGATCGAGCAGGTGATCCTGCAGATCGCGCCGCGTGAAGGCGTCGAGGGCGGAGAACGGCTCATCGAGCAAGAGCACTTCGGGCCGCACCACCAGCGCGCGCGCGATCGCGACGCGCTGCGCCTGGCCGCCCGACAATTCGCGCGGCCACGCTTTCGCCTTGTCGGACAGGCCGACCTTGGCGAGCGCGGCGGCAACGCGGTCGCGACGTTCGGCCGCGGAGAGGTCGGACAGGCCGAAGCCGATATTGTCGGCGACGCTCAGCCACGGCAGCAGCCGCGGCTCCTGGAAGATAATGCCGACCTTCGGGTGCGGCGCGGTGAGGACTTCGCCGTCGAGCGTGATGGCGCCGTAGCTGGCGCGGTCGAGGCCGGCGATGGCGCGCAGCAGCGTCGATTTCCCGCAGCCGGAGCCGCCGATCACGGCGACGATCTCGCCGAGCCTGATCTCGGTCGAAAACCGCTCAAGCGCATTGACCCCGTTGGGGTAGGTCTTGCCGACGCGGTCGAGCACCAGCATCAGAACGCCCCGCGGCTCGGCGCGAACGCATCCTGCCAGCGCAGGAACGGCATCGCCGCGATCTCGATCAGCCAGTCGGTGGTCTTGCCGAGGATCGCGAAGATCACGATGGAGGCGAGAATCTGCGCCGGCTTGCCGAGTTGCTGGCCATCGATCAGGAGATAGCCGAGCCCCTCGGACGCACCCATGAATTCCGCCGCCACCACGAACATCCAGCCGAGGCCGAGGCCGACCCGCAATGAGACCACATAGGCCGGCAGCACCGCGGGCAGCAGAATGCGCCGGATCATCGCCGGCCCACTGAGACGAAAGGTGCGGCCGACCTCGACGATCTTGCGGTCGACGGACAGGATCGCGCCCATCACGCCGAGATAGATCGGGAAAAACACGCCGACGGCGATCAGCGCGACCTTGGACAGCTCGAAAATGCCGAGCCACAGGATGAACAGCGGCACCCAGGCGATCGAGGGAATGGCGCGCAGCGCCTGGACGGTCGGATCGAGCAGCCGCCGCGCCAGCCCCCAATAGCCCGAGATCGCGCCGAGGACGGTGCCGGCCGCAACGCCAAGCGCGAACCCGGCGCCGACGCGCTCGAGCGTTATCGCCATGTGCCGGACCAACTCGCCGCTGCGGGCGAGTTCGTTGATCGTTGACATAACCGTCGACGGCGGCGGCACCAGCCGTCCGTTGGACCACCCGGCGGCCACCGCCCACTCCCAGGCGGCTGCCGCGGTGAGCGGCAGCAGCAGGCCGAGCGCCGGACGCGTCCAGCGTCGCCACCGCGCCGCAGACTGCGGCGTGAGCGACTGTATGCTCTCGACAGGGGTGTCCAGCGTCATCGTCATTGCCAAACCCTGTCCGGCCGTCGATTGCAAGACCGAAAAAGCCCGGAGCTTTTTCGATCTTGATGGAAATACCTGCCACGAAACGACGCATGCTCCCTCTCCCGTCCAACTCGGGTTTACCCGAGTTGGACAACCTTTATGTCAAAGTCGGATAAATCCGACTTTGATCGGGAGAGGGTCGGGGCGAGGGGGTACATCCTCAAGGATGCTCGCCCCTCTCACACCCGGACCCTTCGGCTCCGACCTCTCCCCGATGGAGAGAGGTGAAGTATCGTCCGGGTCGACTCCATCGGAGGCGGAAAGCCTCTAGTTGGCCGGCAGCGGAATCTGGTCGTCGATCAGGCTGTCGAGCGCGGCCTTGACGTCAACCTTGGCGTCGAGCACGCCAGCCTGCTGGAGCGCCATGCCGGCCGCGAGAATGGTGTCGCGCTGGGCCTTGCCGATCTTGCCGTTCGAGATGTCGGTGCGCTCGCGCAACTGCTTCTCGACCACGTCTTTCGGCAGCTTGGTGGCGGCGATGAAGCTCGCCTCCAACTCCTCAGGATGGGCGACCGCATATTTTCGCGCCGTCTCATACACCGCCAGCACGCGCTGCGTGACCTCGGGATATTTTTTCAGGAACTCTTCCCGCACGTTGAGGATGCCGTAGGTGTTGGCGTCGGCGTCGCGGTAGAACAGCCGCGCGCCGTCCTGCAGTTCCGCCTGCGCCATCATCGGATCGAGGCCGGCCCACGCATCGACGTCACCCCGGATCAGCGCGGTCTTGCCGTCGGGATGCTGCAACAGCACCGGCACGATGTCCTTCTCCGACATGCCGAACTTCTGCAACGCGCGCACCAGGAAGATATGCGGATCGGTGCCGCGCGTGACCGCCACGTTCTTGCCCTTGAGATCGGTTACCGCCTTGATCGGCGTATCCTTGCGGGTGACCAGCGCGGTCCATTCCGGCTTCGAATAGACGTAGATCGATTTGAGCGGATTGCCGTTGATCCTCGCCACCAGCGCCGCGGAGCCGGCGGTGGAGCCGAAATCGATCGAGCCGGCGTTCAGGAACTCGAGCGCCTTGTTGGACCCGAGCGTCTGCACCCAGCGCACGGTTATGCCGTCCTTGGCGAACTCCTTCTCAATCAGGCCCTTGTCCTTCATCAGCATCGACACCGGGTTGTAGGTCGCCCAGTCGATATGAATTTCCTTCGGCGCGTCGGCGGCGAGCGCCGCCGCGGGCAAAAACGCGGCCGCGGCGATAGCGGCGAGCACGGCGCGGCGTGCGGGCTTGAACATGATAATGTCTCCTGGGCGGTTAAGTGAGGCGAGCCGTTCGGGGCGGAAAAAAGCTTTCTTATGTCAAATAGTTATGATCCGCAGTCAACGAGAAAATAGATTTTCGCGAAGCTCGCGCCGGAGTACATCCTTGCTCAAAGCCGCTGGCGCGAAGGATGGATCCATCGCGTGCGGCCGACAATCTCCGGTGACAGCCCTCGTGGCGTCCGTTATCCGGGTAGACGATGGACCTTGCGACGACAAATGATGCGGCGGCAGCCGCCGACGGCTTCGACACCGCCAGGATCACCGGCGACATCGATGTGCTGGCCGAAAAACACGCCGGACACGAGGACGCCTTCCGCTCTGCGGTCGCCAGGCTGTTGAAGGCCGAATTCGCCAAGGTGCTCGATGCGGCGCAGGCAAGACTCCTGCGCGATCGTCACGGGCGGCGCTGCGCCGAGCGGCTTTGCTTCGTTCAGGACGAGATCATTCGCCTCGCATTTTCGGCCGCGACGCGCCACCTCTACCATTCCCCGATCCCTTCCGACGGCGAGCGCATGGCGGTAGTCGCGACCGGCGGCTATGGCCGCGGCCTGATGGCGCCGGAATCCGATCTCGATCTGCTGTTCATCCTGCCCTACAAGCAGACCGCATGGGGGGAACAGGTCGCCGAGGCGATCCTGTATTGCCTGTGGGACATGGGCTTGAGCGTCGGTCACGCGACGCGCTCGGTCGGCGAATCGATCCGGCAGGCGCGGCGCGACATGACGATCCGCACCGGGATTCTGGAAACCCGGTTCCTCACCGGCGACCGGGCGCTTT
>JBIQHO010000259.1:0-5094 GCA_044508545.1 Bradyrhizobiaceae bacterium
GTTCGCGTCAAGAAAACGCGTCAAATCAAAATCATAGAACCCCGCTTCTGATTCCATCAGAAGCGGAAAGGCTCTAGGGTCTGTTTCAACTGCGTTGAATCAGACTCCTCGCTTATCTTTTTGTTTGAGCATGATCTCTTGCGAAAACCGGTTTCCACTTTTTGGAATCGTGCTGGAGTTTCTGACGCGTTTTCCTCGCGCGAACCGGATTCCATCCTCGGGTCAAGGCCGAGGGACATGCTTCGCTCGAAAACGCTCTGGGCAGCCCTTACGGCCGCCTCGGAGGGCGGGCCGCCGACGACGAAGCCGGTAGGCTGCCACTGGCCGCATTGCTGGCGGCATTCGGGCCAAACAGCAGGCGAGTGGGATTGCGATCCAGATTATTGACGGCGCGGCTGATGTCGCCAAGGGTGCGGCGGCCGTCGGCCATCAGCGCGCCCGATCGCTTGTTGAAGTCGTCAGCAAGCTCGCGAATCGACTTCACCGCCGGAAGCAGTTCGCCGCCCCCCTTGCCGCCGGCGATGGCGTTGAGGCCGAGCATCAGGTCATCGGTCCTGGTCATGACGCTGTCGGCCTTGTTCATGACCTCGTTGATCTTTTGCACGAGGTCGCCGATTTGCCCTGCGTTGTGAGCGAGCGAGGCGGTGAAGGTCTCGACGTTCTGCAACGTGTTCTTCACCGCCGTCTGGTTTTCCGCGACGACGCGATTGACGTTTTGCAAGGTCGCGCGGATCGACTCGGTCACGTCCTGCAAGCCGGCCGGATCGGCGGTCAAGACCGGAACGCCATCCTGATCCAGCGGCACGGGCGGCGCCGCAACCTCACCGCCCCTGAGTGAAATCGCAGCAACGCCGGTCAGTCCCTGGAATTCGAGCCCGACCCGGGTGTCCTTCCGGATCGGAGCAGCGTTTTCGACCATCGCAAGCGCAACGACGCGGCGAGGGTCGTCAAGCTTGACCGACACCACCTCGCCGACGCGAATGCCGTTGAAGTTCACGCTGCCGCCATTGCGCAGGCCCGAAGCCGAGCCCTCGAACACGATACGAAGCGGGCTGCGCGCCTTGGTGGTGTGGAGACCCTGGAACCAGAGAACGAAACCAAACGCAGCCGCGATCACTGCAAGCGTGAACGACCCGATCAGGACGAAGTTCGCCCGCGTTTCCATCAATCCGCTCCGGTACCGCTCAGCTCCCGACGGCGCGGGCGCGCTTGCCGTGAAAATAGGCTTTCAGCCAGGGATGCTGCGAGGCCAGCATATCGGCCATCGATCCTGCCGCAATGATCTTACCGTTCCCTAAAACGGCAATGCGGTCGCAAGCTGTATGAAGGCTGTCCAGGTCATGGGTTACCATGAAAACCGTCAACCCCAAAGTTCGCTGCAGCGTCCGCACCAGATCATCAAAGTCCCCTGCCCCGATCGGATCGAGGCCCGACGTCGGCTCGTCAAGGAAGACCAGTTCGGGGTCGAGCACCAGCGCGCGCGCCAACGCCACCCGCTTGATCATCCCGCCGGACAACTCAGAAGGATAGCGGTCCGCAACCTCCGGCCTCAGTCCCACCATGCCGAGCTTGGCGATCGTGATCTCGTCGAGCAGGACTTGCGAAACGTCGAGATATTCCCGCATCGGAAACTGGATGTTCTGACGGACGTTCAGTGACGAAAACAGCGCCCCCTGCTGAAACAACACGCCCCAGCGGCGCTCGACCGCCCGCCGCGCCGTCACGTCGGCGGTTTCCAGATCGACGCCGAACACTTCGATGCGGCCGCCGATCTTCGGCACAAGCCCGATGATCGTGCGCGTAAGCACCGACTTGCCCGCGCCCGATGGGCCGACGAAGCCGAGGATCTCGCCGCGCTTCACGTCCAGGCTCAAGCCGTCCAGGACCTTGGTGGCGCCGAACCGGACCGAGACGTCGCGGACGCGGATGACGGGATCGGCTATCTCACCGGCCATTCCTACATCCCGATCGTGGCGAAGAAGATCGCAAACAGGCCATCCATCACGATGACGAAGAATATCCCCTTCACGACCGACGACGTGGTGCGGCGTCCGAGCGATTCCGCGCTGCCTTCCACGGCGAACCCTTCGACACAGGCGACGATCCCGATCACGGCCGCCATCACCGGCGCCTTGATCATGCCGACGATGAAGTGATTGATCGAGATCGCATCGCGCAACCTGATGAGAAACGCCTCGGGCTGAACGCCGCCGTAAAGCCACGCCACCAGGCCACCCCCATCGAGCGCGGCGATCGCGCCGAGAAACGCCAGGATCGGCAGCGCGATCACCAGCGCGAGCATCCGCGGCAGCACCAGCACCTCGATCGGATCGAAGCCCATGGTGCGCAGCGCATCGATTTCCTCGCGCATTTTCATGGAGCCGAGTTCGGCGGTGTAGGCGCTGCCGGAGCGGCCGGCCACCATGATCGCAACAAGCAGCACGCCGATCTCGCGCAGCACCAGGACGCCAAGCATGTCGACCACGAAGATGTCCGCGCCGAATTTGCGGAAATGAAAAATGCCCTGCTGCGAGATGATGCAGCCGATCAGGAAGGTGATGAGAACGATGATCGGAACCGCGCGCCAGCAAACCTGTTCGAGATGATGAACCGTCGAGGTCAGGCGAAACGACCGCGGATGACGCACGACCCGGCCGCCGGCCGCCAATACCGCGCCCAGCATGGCGATGAGGCCGATCAGCGTCGTTCCGAACCCGACGACGTTGCGGCCGACGTCTTCGAGCAGGCCGGTCAACGCGTTTTGGCGAGCCGCCGCCAGAGCCGCAGAGGCAGGAACGCGGCGGACCTCGTCGACCAGGCTTGAATAATTCACCGAAAGCCCCGCGATCGTCGCTTCGATGCCGCCTTGCGTGAGATTGCGCCGCAACCGTTCAATCAGCCATGCGCCAAACGTATCGAGTCCTGAGATTTGCGACACATCGATGAAGATACCCGGCCGGCTGCCGGCCAGCTTTTCCGCATCCGCAACCATCCGCTCCAGCGCGGGTGCGAAGCGCGCCGTCCAGGGGCCGGCCGCACAGAGCGCCAGACCATCGCCTCGCGCGATCTGCTGCAGTGTAGGGCTATCACCCAAAACCAGCTCCCCGCCCGAATCTCTGCCACTATCAAAATAAAGTTTTTAACATGGCCTCCTTTTAACATGACGTCAGCGACTGTGGTGCGATATCTCTCCCTATCATAACCAACCGCGATGCATTCGGACTTGCCTGGCTTCGCGCTTGCCTCATTCAGATTCGCTCATTTCGAACCTGCCAATTCCAATTTCGGACTTGCCCAATTTGAAAACGACGCAGAACGACGCAACCACCTTGCGATGCGGCATCGAACGCTGGCCGATCGCGGGCCGTTTCACGATCAGCCGCGGGGCAAAGACCGAAGCCGTCGTGGTCGTCGTCGAGATCAGCCGGAACGGACACACCGGACGCGGAGAATGCGTTCCGTACGCCCGCTATGGTGAAACTCCCGAAGGCGTTGTCGCCAGCCTTCTCGCAATGCAGGAGCCTGTCGCCGCGGGCCTGGATCGCCAATCCCTGGCCTCCCTCATGCCGGCAGGCGCGGCGCGCAACGCGCTGGACTGCGCGCTGTGCGACCTTGAAGCCAAATGCCGCGATCAGCGGATCTGGGCGCTGCTGGATCGCCCGGCCCCTACCCCTCGCTCCACCGCCTACACGATCTCGCTCGACTCGCCTGAGGCCATGGCGGCCGCAACCGCCAAGGCCGCCCGTCGCCCTCTCCTCAAGGTCAAGCTCGGCGGCTACGGCGATCCCGAACGCATCGCAGCCGTGCGCAAACAGGCGCCGGAATCGGAACTGATCGTCGACGCCAACGAGGCATGGACGCTTGATAACCTGGAGCGGAACCTGGCGGCCTGCGAAGCCGCGGGCGTCACGCTTGTCGAGCAACCGCTTCCCGCAGGCAAAGACGCGGCGCTGGCGCAAATTCGCAGGGTCATCAGCATCTGCGCCGATGAAAGCGTCCATGACCGCGCCTCGCTCGACGGTCTTCGCGAACGCTACGACGCCATCAACATCAAGCTCGACAAGACCGGTGGCCTGACCGAGGCCCTCGCCATGGCCGATGCGGCGCAAGCGCTGGGTTTCGAGATCATGATCGGCTGCATGGTCGCAACCTCGCTGTCGATGGCGCCCGCCATGCTGATCGCACAGCAGGCCCGTTTCGTCGATCTCGATGGTCCGCTGTTGCTGGCCAAGGATCGCAGCGGCGGTCTTCGCTACGAGGGCAGCACCATCTATCCGCCCGACGCCGCGCTCTGGGGCTGATCCGGCCGGCATGAACGTCCGGATTGGTTGCGCGGCCGCCGGCTCATAAAGCCTTCACACAGCGAATCACTTGCCGTTCCGGATGCGACGGAATGGGGATTTCTGATTCGGACGGCGTCAATTCAATTGCGATTCGCGGCGGATCATGGTGATCGTTACAGTTGCGCACAATGATTTGCGCGACGAGTTTGCCATGGCCGATGGAGCTTTTGCCCTGTCGCCGATGTCCGCAAGCGCTGCACCGCCCAGCGCTGCGGACTTCGACGCCATTCGTGAAGCCTTCATGGAAACGTCGCGGGGCCGATGGTTTCTGACCGAATACGCCAGGCGCAACCGCAACGCGGATACCGCCATGGTGCTCGATGCCGTTGCACGCATCGAGCAGACCGTCGCCGCCCAGCAGCAGGCATCAACCAGCGACGCGCTGCCCAAGGCCCTCGCTGCGATCAAGGCTAGCGTCGCCGAAGCGAAAGCCGCCGCAGCCGTGTCATTCGACAAGCGGATCATGGACGATACGCTCGTCCCGATCGAGAAAAGCGTCCGCATCATCCGCGAAATCTCGTGGCGATGGCGCGAGATCGGCGGCGACAGCCGGATTTGCGACATCCTCGATTCGCAGGCCGGCGTGATCGACGCCGTTTACGAGCAACTCGCCGCCAGAGACGATTCCGCGGCGCTGCAAGTTGTGTTCGGGTTGATCGAGTCCACGCTTCACGAATTGTCGGACCCGCCTGGTGAGGCGTCCTCGCCGCCCCGCGCGGAAACTGTGTCCTCGCCTGCGGCAACCGTTGAC
>JBIQHO010000260.1:0-5073 GCA_044508545.1 Bradyrhizobiaceae bacterium
CGGCTCGACGGATTCCAGAGCCTTTCGGCCGCGCGCCGTCGCCATTGCGAACACGGCCAGCAACAGCAACAACCCGGCAGCGGCCGGCGTGGTCAGCAGCAGCACACCGGCTTCGATCGATAGCGCGAACCACGCATTGCGGCGGCCCTGGGCGATGATCTGCCAGGAATGCAGCAACAGCAGCGCCCATAGCGGGAAGGCGAGCACCAGCGGGCCGAACGTCAGGCCGGGCGCTCCGAACGCGGTGACCGTCATGGTCAGCAGGATCGCGAGAACCGCTTGCGGACCGCCGACGATGGTCCTGGCCAGCTCGTACAGAACGCGGAATGCAACAATGAAGCAGAGCTGCGACAGCACGTAAACGCCGAACATGTGGTTGCCGGCGGCGCGATAGGCGATGTCGCCGACCCAGAACGCCAGCGGCGGCCCGAGATCCGTTCCGACCCGATACTCGCGGCCGAACGCCAGCGCGGTTGCGAGATCACCCGGCGGACCCCGATACAGCAGCAGCGGCACCGCGAGCCAGATCGCCGCCTGAAACAGCACCACGATCCAGACCACCAGCAACGGCCGGGCGCGGATCAGTTCGACAACCAGCGAGGTGAAGCGCATGAAGGGCCTGATTGGCGGCGGGTCTTGCGAAGTTTCCGGGTGCGCGCGAGTGAGGCGGGTGTGATTGATAAGGCGCGGGAGCCGGCGAGGCAACCGGCCCGGCAGATCACATCGCCGCCTCGACAGATATCCCGGCCGATGTCTCGCTCGCGGGGGTGTTTTCCGCGATCGGCGCCGCGCAGCGGCGTTCGCGCGCCGCAACCACCGGCGCGAAGTAGCTGCGATGATGCGGGCTCGGTCCGAGACGGCCCAACGCATCGAGATGCTCGGGGACCGCATAGCCTTTGTGAGACTCAAAGCCGTAGCCCGGACAATCCTGCGCCAGCTTGCACATCAGCCGGTCGCGCGTGACCTTGGCGACGATCGAGGCAGCCGCGATCGACAGCACGAGGCCATCACCGCCGATCACCGGCTCGCACGCGCAAGCGATCTCGATCCGGTCGCGGCCGTCGACGAACACATGCTGCGGCATGTCCGGCAGCGCATGGACCGCGCGCGCCAACGCCCACAGTGACGCGCGCAGGATATTGTCGCGGACGATCCGCGCGGGCGATGCGCAGGCCACCGCGAACGACGCGGTCGCGGTGATCTCCTCGAACAGTTCCTCCCGCCGCGCCGCAGTCAGGCGCTTGGAATCGTCGATGCCTTTCGGGATTCGTTTCGGATCGAGCACCACCGCGGCAGCCACCACCGGTCCCGCCAGCGGCCCGCGTCCGACCTCGTCGCAACCCGCAACCGGCCACACGCCACGCTTGATGAGCGTGCGCTCGCGCCGAAAGCTCGGTTGGGCAACGACCGGCGGTTTCCCCGGCTTGTCCCTGGACGGATCCCGAATCATTCGGCGATGGTGCGAAAACCAACCCGCCGGCGCAACCAGGAACCGGACGCCATGCCCGCTATTCCGGTGCCTCATTGCCGGGCATAGCCGTTTGAAGGACGGCGTCGCTTCCGCTCGCCTATGGCCCCGGCAATCCATCCCCTCCCTCTATCCCTCCCCGCTCGCGGAGGGGATAAGGCGAGGGTGATGCCCGGATCAAGTCCCGGCATCACGACGATACTTCCATCAGACAGGAAGACTCTAAAACAGGAAGACTTTAAAAGAGGCTCAACTGCTGTCCACTACGTTCGGGCTTTGCAAAATGGTCCGTCGTCAGTTTTGAACGCTTTTTGTTGAGGCCAAGTTTTTCACAGGCGATCTCGAAGCGGCGGCCGATCATCCAGGCCATCGGCCCGGCGCCCTTCATCCGCGTGCCCCACTGCGAATCATAGTCGCGGCCGTTGCGCATGTCGCGGATCAGCGTGAAGACATGGCGATAGCGATCGGGGTAGTTCGCCATCAGCCATTCGCGAAACAAATCGCGCACTTCCAGCGGCAGGCGCAGCAGCACATAGTTCGCCTCCCTGACCCCGGCATGGGCCGCGGCATCCAGAATCCGCTCGATCTCGCAGTCATTCAACGCCGGAATCACGGGAGCCACCATCACCGTGGTCGGAATGCCGGCCTCCGACAGCATTCGCAACGCCTCCAGCCGCCTTATCGGCGTCGATGCGCGCGGCTCCATCGTGCGCGCCAGCCTGGGATCGAGCGAGGTCACCGAAATCGCGACCTTGACGAGATTGCGCTTCGCCATGCGCGACAGGATGTCGATGTCCCGCATCACCAGCGCCGATTTCGTCACGATGCCGACCGGATGCGCCGCACGCTCCAGCACTTCGAGAATGCCGCGCATGATCTTCCGGTCGCGTTCGATCGGCTGGTAGGGATCGGTATTGGTCCCGATCGCGATCATCTTCGGCTCGTAGCCGTCGGCTGCCAGCTCCTTCTCCAGCAAGGCCGGGGCGTCCGGCTTCGCATACAGCTTCGATTCGAAATCCAGCCCCGGCGACAGGCCAAGATAGGCGTGGGTCGGCCGCGCAAAACAATAGACGCAACCGTGCTCGCAGCCCCGATAGGGATTGATCGAGCGGTCGAAGCTGATGTCGGGCGAGTCGTTACGGGTGATGACTTTTCGCGCGGTGTCGATCGCGACCGTGGTCTTGAACGGCGGCAGTTCGTCGAGACTCCGCCAGCCGTCGTCGAAGGCGGTGCGCGCTTCGATCTCGTATCGGCCGCTGGCATTGGACTGCGCGCCGCGCCCCCTCCTCCGCTCGCGATCGATCGCGACCTCAAGCTCGACGAAGGGTGACGCGGCGTCCACCGGTCCGGGGGGCGATGTGACCGGCGGACGCCTGCGGGCGAGAGAAGACGCTCTGCTCATGCATGGACAATAACATGTAATCAGAACAAATCAAGAACAAAATCTCGGCGTCCCGACCGTTGCGCGCCGTCAGACCGAGGCGCCCCTGGCCTTCGGACGGCGCAGGTGTTCATCGAGCCTCGGCATGATCTCGACGAAGTTGCAGGGACGGGTGCGGTAATCGAGCTGCGGCGCGAGGATGCCGTCCCAGCCGTCGCGGCAGGCGCCCGGAGAGCCGGGCAGGCAAAAGATAAGGGTCGAGCCCGCGGTGCCGGCGGTAACGCGGCTCTGGATCGTCGAGGTGCCGATCTTGGCGTGGCTCATCATGTGGAAGGCGATCGAGAAACCATCCATCCGCTTCTCGAACAGCGGCTCGACCGCTTCCGGCGTGACGTCGCGCCCAGTGAACCCCGTGCCGCCCGTGGTGATGACGACGTCGATATTTGAGTCAGCGATCCATTTTTTGATGACGGCGCGGATCGCCTCGACATCGTCGGTGACGATCTCGCGCGCACCGAGCTTGTGACCGGCGGCGGTCAACCGCTCCGCCAGCGTCGTGCCCGACTTATCATCAGCGCGCGAGCGCGTATCGGATACGGTCAGCACCGCGATGTTGAGCGGAACGAAGGCTTTTGTCTCGTCGATGGACGGCATGGCAATTCAGTCTCCATGTCCCGGCAGCGATGCCGCGGTCTTCACGCTGCTCGGCCGGACCGGGAGCAATTGCGGCTGCTGCCGTCATGACGGCTCCGGCTCTGCGAAGCAATACCTTGGTATTGCATCGCGTCGGGAGCACGCGACGCAACATCACAAACTATCCGCAGCGAAGGTGTTGCACGCCTGCACGCTGCCCTGCTGATAGCCGATCATGAACCAGCGCTTGCGCTGCGCCGCCGAGCCATGGGTGAAGGAATCCGGCACCACGCGGCCGGTCGCCTGCCGCTGCAACGTATCGTCGCCGATCGCCGACGCCGTGGTCAGCGCGGCATCGATATCGCCGGCTTCGAGGAAGCCCGGACGCTTCCTCTCCTCGCGGTTGACCCAGACGCCGGACAGGCAATCCGCCTGCAGCTCGACCTTGACCTGCAGCGCGTTCGCCTCGGCCTTGCTGCCGGCCTGCTGCTGCAACCGCGTCACCTTGGGCAGGATGCCGAGCAGGTTCTGGATGTGATGCCCGGCCTCGTGCGCAATGATGTAGGCCGCGGTGAACCTGCAGGCGCTGCCCGAACAGCCATGGAAGCGCGTTTCCACCTGTTTGAAGAAACTGGTGTCGAGGAATATCTGCTTGTCCGGCGGGCAATAGAACGGGCCCATCGCGGACTGCGCCATGCCGCAGCGGCCGCCGTTGGTGGCGCCCCGGAACAGCACGATGCGCGGCCCCGAATAGCTCTGTCCGCTGGCCCTGAAGATTTCGTCCCAGCGGTCATCGATCTCTCCGAGCACGCCGGATATCATTTTGCCCATGTCGTCGGTCGGCGCGCCGGTCTTGCCCTTCGACGAGGAACTGTCGGTCTGATAGCTCGGCGCCGAGCCGCCGCCGGTCAGGATTTCCGCGCCGCCGATCAGGATGCGCGGGTCGATGCCGAAGGCATAGCCGACCAGGCCGAGGATCAGAACGGTGCCGATGCCGAGACCGCCGCGGCGGCCGAAACCACCGCCTCCGCCAAATCCCCCGCCGCCGTCGCGACGATCGTCGATGTTGTCGCTGCGGCGAAAATCGTCATCACGCATGGCGTCGGTCCTCGTTTCGATCGCGACATCACCGCGACCCGGCGACGCCAACGTAAAATTTCCACTTCATTAATCAATAGCCTGCCCGGCAATAATTGCCTAGTGCGGTTCAGGTCGGGACGTTCGCCGGACCTATTATTGGAACATCGAAAACGAGTCCGAACCGCGGCGTTCGCTCATGATAGCGCGGCGGACTGCGAAAACCCCGGTGGCGACGCCTCCGCCGCTCCTGTTTCTCGTCGCTCAGTCTGAGCGTCACGCAACGTACGGTCCAACGATGTTGACGACGAAGACTGCGACCACAACGCGCACATAAGTGAAAAACGATATCGGTTCTGCGCATCACGTTGCGAAGCTCTGCGCGCCACGTGGTGAAAACGCGTCTGCAATCAACGAAAGGCGTCTGCAATTAAGTCGATTTTTACTTTGGCAGGTCACTGTAGCGCCAGTCGGTTGTTTGGTCCCGCGTCGCCGACAGCGTCGCCTGAGTCAG
>JBIQHO010000261.1:0-5067 GCA_044508545.1 Bradyrhizobiaceae bacterium
GAACGCCGAGAGCAGGTTGTAGAACGTGTTGTAGTAAAGCTTGGTCTTGACGTAGGAGGCGTCGCCGAGCTGCGTGCTCGACATGAAAGACAGGTTCTGAATATCCCACGCCGGCCAGAGCCAATAGTTCTGCGGCTGTGGCGGATTGTTGTAAACGTTGAGCGGCGCGCCCTTGGAGCCGGACTGCTTGATGAAGTTGATGCTATATTCGTCGGTGGCGTTCGGAGTAAAACCAGCCTTGAGGTTGACGCGCCAGTCGCGGCTGTCCGAGCCGTCGCGCCGGCCGCCATCCTGAAGCGAACCGCGATAGGAGCCCTGCGCCGGGAAGGGGCGGTAGTCGCGCGACAGCGACCAGAAGTCCTGGTCGAGATAGTTGGCGCTGCCCTGAACGTAGAATTTTTCCTGACGCGAGCCGAGCATCGCGTAGCTGTTCCAGCCCTGGAACGCGCCGCGATTATCGAACGCGATGCCACCGCTGAATTCGCCCTCGAACGGCTTCACCGGTTTGCGCGAGACCAGGTTGATGGCGCCGCCCATTCCACCGGGACCGTCGAGCACCGAGGCGTAGCCCTTCTGGATCTGAATTTCGGCGATGTCGTTGGTGAGAAAGCGGCTGAAATCGAGCCGGTTGTCAGCCGGCAGATAGACCCGCACGCCGTCAATCATCAACGGCACCTGCCACCGGCCGAAACCACGGACGAAGATGTCGGTCTCGTTGCGCTGGCCGTTGGGAGACAATGTACTGACCACGCCGGGCACCAGATTCACCGCCTGGTCGAGGGTTTGCTTCCCGAACGTCCACATCTCCTCGCGCGTGATCGTGGAGCCGCCGACGCCGGTCTGGCCCTGCCCGGCCCCCGAAACATAAATCTCGCCCAGTTGATAGACCCCGTCACGATCCTGCGCTTCGGCGCCGACCGACATCGCGACAACGGCAACCGATGACAGGAGCACACTCCTGCCCGCAAACCTCGTTGATCGTCTCACGCCCGCCCCCTTGCCTCTTACGATTCGTTATATGCAATTGAATATATTGATATCGAAGAACGCGAGGTTTCGGCATAGGTGGCATATTGACGCATATATAACGCAGCAGGCAATGACCGGAAAATAAAGGTGTCACCCTGTGGATTGGGATTGACCTGACCGCCCCCGCCGCCGCTTCCATGTCCGCGCCGGCCGAAAACCGGCGGCCCTCACCGGAAATGTTAACCCTTCGCTAACCATACACCGGGCAAATTTTGCCGGGCGGAATCCGGGTAACTTGGAGCGTCGTTGGCTGCGCAGAGCGGGAGGAGCCCGTGGACGCCAGCGCGGGCCTGACTTACGCGGCGCGCAGACGCTTGGGACGCGCGGACGGCATTCGCGGGGGAAACGGCAACCACGATGAGCATCACGGCGGGTCAGGGCGCGGGCGCGCAAGTTTCGGGTTTCCCCAGTTTCAGCGAAATCGTAGCCATGCTGCGGCGCGGCGATCTCGCGCTCGCCTTCGGCATTCTCACGATTCTCGTCGTCCTCATCCTGCCGCTGCCCTCGGTGGTGCTGGACCTGTTCCTCGCCATCTCGATCACGCTGTCGATCCTGATCCTGATGACGTCGCTGTTCATCCAGGCTCCGCTGGAATTCTCCGCATTCCCGACCGTGCTCCTGATTTCGACCATGCTGCGGCTGTCGCTCAACCTGGCCTCGACCCGCCTGATCCTGTCGCACGGTCACGAGGGCACGGCCGCCGCCGGCCATGTCATCGAAGCGTTCGGCAACTTCGTCATGGGCGGCAACTTCGTGATCGGCATCATCGTGTTCGCGATCCTTGTGATCGTGAACTTCGTGGTCATCACCAAGGGTTCGGGCCGCATCGCCGAAGTCGCGGCGCGCTTTCAACTCGATTCGATGCCCGGCAAGCAGATGGCGATCGACGCCGACCTCTCCGCGGGCCTGATCGACGAAAAGACCGCGAAGGAGCGGCGCAAGGCGCTCGAGGACGAAAGCGGTTTCTTCGGCGCCATGGACGGCGCCTCGAAGTTCGTGCGCGGTGACGCCATCGCCGGCCTGCTCGTCGTCTTCATCAACATCATCGGCGGCATGATCATCGGCATCGCCCAGCAGGGCCTGAGCTTCGGCGACGCAGCGCACAGCTATACCGTGCTCACCGTCGGCGACGGTCTGGTGACGCAGATTCCGGCGTTGATCGTGTCCACAGCCGCCGGCCTTCTGGTGTCGAAAGCCGCCGTCACCGGCGCCGCCGACAAGGCACTCATGAAACAGCTATCCGGCTATCCGCAGGCGCTCGGCATGTCGGCGGGGGTGATGCTGGTGCTGGCGATGCTGCCTGGCATCCCGATGCTGCCGTTTCTCGCGCTGGGAAGCGGTGCGGCGGCGCTGGCCTGGACCTCGCGCAAACGTCACAGCATCGCGGCTGCGGAAGCGCAAGCGGCGGCCTCGTCCGAAGCGAAGGCCGCGACGGCCCAGGCAGCCGCCGAGGAGCCGATCTCCGCGGCGTTGAAGATCGACGACCTGAAGATCGAACTGGGCTATGCGCTGTTGCCGCTGGTCAATGGGCCGGACGGCCAGGATCGCCTCACCGAACAGATCAAGGCGCTGCGCCGCTCGCTGGCGATCGAGATGGGATTCGTGATGCCGGCGGTGCGGATTCTCGACAACGTGCAGCTCGAAGCCAACACGTACATCATTAAGATCAAGGAGGTCGACGCCGGCTCCGGCCGGATCTGGCCGAACCAGTACATGGTGATGGATCCCACCGGCGATCAGGTCGATGTCCCCGGCATCCACACCACCGAGCCGACCTTCGGCCTGCCGGCAACGTGGGTCGATGCCTCGCTGAAGGAGGAGGCTTCGCTGAAAGGCTATACCGTGGTCGATTCCGCAACGGTGGTTTCGACCCATCTCACCGAACTGCTCAAGACCAACATGTCGGACCTGCTCTCCTACGGCGAGGTGCAGAAACTCCTGAAGGATCTGCCGAAGGAACAGGGCGAGCTGGTCAAGGACATCGTCCCCGCCCAGATCACGATCTCCGGCATCCAGCGCGTGCTCCAGCTTCTGCTTGCCGAGCGCATCTCGGTCCGCGATCTCTCCACCATTCTCGAAGGCATCGCCGATGCGCTGGCCTTCTCGCGCAATCCGGCGACGCTCGTCGAACATGTGCGCGCCCGCCTCGCGCGCCAGATCTGCGCCCAGAATACGTCGGTCGCCGGTTACCTGCCGCTGGTCGCGCTGTCGGCGAAATGGGAGCAGGCCTTTGCCGAATCCATCATCGGCCAGGGCGAAGAGCGCAGCCTTGCGATGCAGCCCTCGAAGCTGTCCGAATTCATGACCGCGGTACGCGACCGTTTCGAACAGGCTGCGCGCGAAGGCGAGGCACCAGTGCTGGTGACCTCAGCCGCAATCCGGCCGTTCGTCCGTTCGCTGGTCGAGCGGTTCCGCGCCCAGACCCCGGTGCTGTCGCAAGCCGAAATCCATCCGCGCGCCCGGCTCAAGACCGTCGGAAGCATCTGATCACCATCGAATCACGACGCCGTGGATGCGGCATTTTGGCATCAGACAAGTGATTTAAGTCTGGCACGACAAGCGCGGCCACCAACGGCTGGATCGAGATGGAATTTAACGTTAAAACACTGATATAATTGCAAAATGACGGATTCATCGGCATCTTTCAGGCTGACTTGATCGCGCTGCTTCACACCTTTTCACGGCCTTGTGATGCCCCCTTCGGAACGGTGAGGACCCTTCCTACGTTTTCAGGGTGCGAAACCATGAACCTGTGGACAGACGACGGAGACAAATCTCCAAAGGAAGTTAACGGCAGGAGGGCTTCCAATGAACCACTCGATTTACAGCGCGGATCGGACGACCCACCTGAAGATCGTGGTTGTCGCTCTTATCGCAGGGATCGCGGTAGCAGGCTTTGCTGTTTCGGCGCGCATAAACGCAGATGACGGCTACGCGCAGACCGCGCGCGTCATCAAGGCCGGCAAGCCGATGGCGGTCACAAGTTCCGACGCAATGGTGGTTCGCTGACGCAATGGTGGTTCGCTGATGAATTTGAGGAATCACGAGGCTTCTTTACTTTGCCCCCCGAAGTCGCCGCGTGAGTCGTAGAGTACCCCACTAACCCCAAGTGGACTACGATGGAAAACGCCCGCCCCCCACGGGCGTTTTCTTTTGCGCAAGTGAAACATCGCCAGTCCGGTGCGGGCTCCGGGTCCGTTTCCGTCGTCGGCGCAGCGTTGAGCACTGCACAAAAACAAACCCGGGCCAAGCAGGTCCGGGTTTGTTGCATGTGAATTCTCGGTCTGCGGTTCAGGCGATGAGGGCGTTCATGCGGGCCCGCATCTGGCCGATGCTGTCGAGATCGGCCTGCTCGCGCGCACTCTCTTCCGCGCGCTCGCGCGCCTGGTCGCGCTCGTCCATCAATTCGACCTTCTTCAGTTCCTCGAAGGCTTCCGCCAGGTTAATTTTGGCCTCTTCGAGCTGGACACGCAGTTCATCCGCCGAGCGGGTCAGGTTTTCGCGACGCTGGATCGCCGCCTTGGCATAGGTCGGATAGGCGAAGTGCGCTGGATCGTTGATCCCGGCGCGCTCCTGCTCGATTTCGATCTCACGCTCCAGATCGACCGACATGCGCTGGAAGTCAGCGATCATGCTCTCGATCTGGGCCACCCTCCGTCGCTTCTCCTCGACCTGGAATTTTCTCAGGCGGATCAGCGTTTCACGCGACTTCATCGACTCGTACTCCTCCAGAAGTCCCATCCGAGCAGGACACACTGGCACCGCTTGCGGGCCTCGCCGGCACCTCTCTGATAACAAGCGGATGATGACCCGACAAAGTTAGCTTTCCGTTTCCAAGGTCTTAAGGATTTGCTGCAATCGCCGATAACCGTCCTCGATGCTGGTCACCTCGTCTTTGGCCTGACGCAGGAAGTCTTCCAGGACGGGATTGAGCCGGATCGCCTCGTCGACCTCGGCGTTGGAGCCGCTCCGGTAGGCTCCGAGGCGGATCAGTTCCTCCATGTCGGAATAGGTGGCCATCACCTGCCGCCCGCGCGT
>JBIQHO010000262.1:0-5054 GCA_044508545.1 Bradyrhizobiaceae bacterium
CTCTAGTTCCCCTCGCCTGTCGAACCCGCTCCATAGGAATGATCCGTCGAGGACGAGGACGAAACCGTGGGCTCGGGCATGGCCCAGCTCGAAGCCAGCGTGGACGCGGTGGACGCAGGCCGCGGCGCGGCGCGTTTGGCTGCGGCTTTTTTCGTCGAAGCCCTGCGCCGGGCCGCCGGCCTCCTTGCGGATGTCGCGGCCGACTTCCTGGCGGTTTTCCTCGGAGACTTCTTTGCGGACTTCCTGGCGGTTTTCTTCACAGCTTTCTTGGCGGCTTTCTTGGCCGATTTCTTGGCCGATTTCTTCTTCGCCGCCCTCTTTCCCGAAGCCGCCCGCGCCGACTTCTTCACGGCTTTCTTGGCGGACTTCTTCGCCGATTTTGTCTTCGCCGCTACGGCCTTCTTCTTGCTCTTCTTGGCCTTAACGCTCTTCGCCTTCCTGGATTTCTTAGCCATCGTGGTCCTCCTGTTGCCGGCGATCAATTCAATCCTGGCCGGGGGCCGCCTGTCGCCCAATCGAGAAGCTCAATCGTGTGAACAACTGGGACCGACGTTCCACCGGCAATCTGGACCATGCACCCGATATTGCCGGTAGCGATCATGTCCGGCTTGACGCTTGCGATATTGGCGACCTTCCGGTCACGCAGTCGGTCCGCAATGTCAGGCTGGAGAATGTTGTAAGTCCCCGCCGAACCGCAACACAAATGACTCTCGGGTATATCTTTCACCACGAATCCATTCTTGGAAAGCAAATCTTTCGGAAGCCGCGTGATTTTCTGGCCGTGCTGAAGCGAGCAGGCGGAATGATAGGCGACCACGAGATCGCTGCGGTTCTGCTGCGGCGGCAGGTCGAGGCTCGCGACGTACTCGGTGATGTCCATGGCCAGGCGCGAGACCTTTGCGGCCGGAGCGGCGTAATCGCGGTCCTCCCGCAACAGGTAGCCGTAGTCCTTGATGACGGTGCCGCAGCCCGACGCCGTCACCACGATGGCATCGAGCCCGCCGCGTTCCGCTTCAGTGAGCCAGGCCGTGATGTTGGCCCGCGCCCGCGCCAATGCATCGCGGTCGTCGCCCATGTGATGCGTCAGCGCGCCGCAACACTGCTCGTCCGCAACCAGCACCACCTCGACGCCGTGGCGGGTCAACAGGCTGATGGCGGCCGCGTTGATGCGCGGCGCCAGCACCTGCTGGGCGCAGCCCTGCAGCAGCGCGACGCGGCCGCGCCTCGAACCCTTCGCCGGGAACACGCTGCCGGCGGCCGCTCCGGGAGAGGGCAGCGACGCCGGCGCGAGCGCCAGCATCGCCTTGATCCGGCGCAGGAAGGTCGGGGTCGTCGCGCCCGCTTTGGATCCCGGCAGCAGCACAGCGAAGGGGCGGCCAAAGCGCGCGAGGATCATGCTGGTCCGAAACAGTTTCGGCCGCGGCAGCACATAGGCGAGAACCATTCGAAGCAGCCGTTCGGGAAGCGGTCGCTCGTACTCCTTCGCGATCTTCACCCGCGCCTGATCGACCAGATGCATGTAGTTGACCCCCGAAGGGCACGTCGTCATGCAGGCGAGGCACGACAGGCAGCGGTCGATGTGCTTCACGACCTCGGAGGTCGGGGGCTCGTTCTTTTCGAGCATCCGCTTGATCAGGTAGATCCGGCCGCGCGGGCTGTCGAGTTCGTCACCGAGCAGCACATAGGTCGGGCACGTCGCCGTGCAGAACCCGCAATGCACGCACTTGCGCAGAATCTTGTCGGCTTCAACGATATCCGGATCGGCCAGTTGAGCGGGCGTGAATTCGGTTTTCATGAGATCGGCGTCCGGGCCAGCCTGCCCCGATTGAGAATGCTTTTCGGATCGAAGCTCTGCCGCACCCGCTCGGACAACGCGGCGACACCCTTCGCCTGCGGATGAAACACCTCAACCGCGCGCCGCGTTCCCTCGTCGGCCCGCAGCAGGGTCGCATGCCCGCCGATGGCGGCGAGCCGCCGGCGCAGCGGCGCGGCATGGGCATCGACTGACGGCGGCAGCGCCGCCCAGATCAGTCCGCCGCCCCAGTCGTAGATCACCTCGCCGCCGGTCTCGCGCATCAGAGCCTGGCCGAACGCGCCGCCGCGCGCCGGCGGGCAGACGATCCGCCACACTGGATACGCGCCGAACGCGCCACCAGCCGCAAACGGAATGACGTCGCGGACATCGCGCCACAGGGCAGCCGACTGCGCGTCCTCGAGGAGTTCGGCCGTTCCGAACGAGCCAAGGTCGGCTGCGAGCGCCGACGCGCGGTGAGCGACCGAAGCGGCGATGCCTTCCAGCCGCAACAGCGTCATTGCCTTTCCTGCCGTTGCGAGGCCGGCAAGCGCGCCTTGCGCAGCCCCCAGAGCCGCGCCCGGCACATGCGCCGCCCCCGAAACGTCATAAGGCGAGCCCAGCGCCGCCGTCATCGCGCGATTGGCGGTGACGTCATCGAGCCCGCGCAGCGCCAGCGTGCGCTCTGTTTCTGCCTTCGGCATCACCTTGAGCGTCACCTCGGTCATGACCGCGAGCGTGCCCCAGGATCCCGCCATCAGCTTGCAGAGATCGTACCCGGTGACGTTCTTCACGACCCGGCCGCCAGCCTTGAAACTGTCACCGAAGCCGGAGACGGCGTGAACGCCGAGTAGATGATCGCGGACGCCGCCGGCCTTGATGCGACGCGGGCCGGCGAGCCCGGCCCCGATCATGCCGCCGATGGTGCCGCGGCCGGAGCGAGCATCGAGCAGCGCGGCGGTGTCCATCGGCTCGAACGCGAACTGCTGATTCCTTGAATCGAGCAGCGACAGCACCTCATCCAGCGCAGCGCCGGCCTGCACCGTGATGATCAGTTCGCTCGGCTCATAGGACGTCACCGCATTCAGTGCCGAGACGTCGAGCACCGCATTGGTCGTCATCGCATGGCCGATCGACCGCTTCGAACCCCGGCCGATGATCTCGAGCGGCTGCTCGCCGGCGATCGCGGCACGCACGGCGGCTTCGACATCGGCGGCGTCGCGGATGCGCAGCGCGGTCACCGCGCCACCTCTCGTCGTCCCCGCGGACGCGGGGACCCACGCGTCGCGCACTCCCGACAGGATCGCTGTCTCTCCGGCTTTCTCCTGCCACCACCGTGGTCATGGGTTCCCGCGTTCGCGGGGACGACGCAGCACGTCTGGTGCGGCACAACCACCCTCAAAATCTCGGCAGGTCCGGAAACGCCAGCTTGCCGCCGTGCACATGGACGCGGCCAAGCTCGGCGCAGCGGTGCAGCGTCGGAAACACCTTGCCCGGATTGAGCAGTCCTTGCGGGTCGAACGCGCATTTCAGCCGCTGCTGCTGGTTGAGATCGACCTCGCTGAACATATGCGGCATCAGGTCGCGCTTCTCGATGCCGACGCCGTGCTCGCCGGTCAGCACGCCGCCAAGCTCGACGCAGCAGCGCAGAATCTCCGCGCCGAACGCCTCCGCCTTCTCCATCTCCCCCGGCTTGTTGGCATCGTAAAGGATGAGCGGGTGAAGATTGCCGTCGCCGGCATGGAACACGTTGGCGACGCCGAGACCATATTTCTCGCTGAACTCGCGGATGCGCGTCAGCGCCCGCGGCAACGCGCCGCGCGGGATGGTGCCGTCCATGCAAAGATAGTCCGGCGAGATGCGGCCGACCGCCGGAAACGCCGCCTTGCGGCCGGCCCAGAACAGGTCGCGCTCGGCTTCCGAACCGGAAATCCGGCAGGTGGTCGATCCGCAACCCAGCGCGATGGCCTCGACCCGCTTGATGAGTTCGTCGACCTCGATTGAAGAACCGTCAAGCTCGATGATCAGCAGCGCCTCGACGTCGAGCGGATAGCCGGCATGAACGAAGGCTTCCGCGGCGTGGATCGCGGGCTTGTCCATCATCTCCATGCCGCCGGGAATGATGCCGGCGCCGATGATCCGCGCCACGCACTCCCCCGCCGCCTCGACTTGCGCGAAGCCGACCATCAGCGCCCGCGCGGTTTCGGGCTTTCTCAGGATACGAACCGTGACTTCGGTGACGACGCCGAGCAACCCTTCGGAGCCGGTGATGATGCCCATGAGGTCGTAGCCCGCGTTCTCCGGGGCCTTGCCGCCGATGCGCAGGATCTCGCCCGACATCAGCACGATCTCGCAGCCGAGCACGTTGTTGGTGGTCATGCCGTATTTCAGGCAGTGAACGCCGCCGGAATTCTCCGCGATATTGCCGCCGATCGAGCAGGCGATCTGCGACGACGGATCGGGCGCATAGTAGAAGCCCGCATGGGCCACCGCCTGACTGATGGCGAGGTTGGTGACGCCGGGCTCGGTGACGACGACGCGGTTGTCGAAATCGATCTCGCGAATGCGCTTGAACTTGCCAAGTCCCAAGAGCACCGCATCCTCCAGCGGCAACGCGCCGCCCGACAGCGAGGTGCCGGAGCCGCGCGGCACCACCTTGATGCCGTTCTCGAAGCAATATTTCAGAACGCGCGACACCTGCTCCGTGGTTTCCGGCAACACCACGACCATCGGCGGCTGACGATAGGCGGTCAGGGCGTCCGATTCATACGGCAGCATTTCCGCGGCGCTGGAGATCACGCCTTCGCCCGGCACGATCGCGCGCAAATCGGCAACGATGGCGTCGCGGCGTTCGAGAACCATCCGATCCGATGCGGGCATCATGATGGTCATGAACAGCTGCTCCGACGTCGCGACCGCACCGCAGCGACCGCTAAAAGACCTTCTGGATCAAACATATTTTCCATGTCTTGTGTAGGCATCGCCTGTTTTAATTAAACAGGATTGATCGGGTTTCAGTCGAATGCTACGCTTGCACGAGGCGGCAGTGCTCCAGGCACGGTCGCCCCCAAAAAGAACCGGCTGCCGTTTGCCCGGCAAGCCCGTCAAGCGGCCTTTTTTGCGCCCAAATCACACTCGAATCATTCTAAGATCAGTGGTATTCTTCGATTCTGCGGCTCGCATCCTAAGGTTGTCGCACGACCTGCGCGCTTCAGATATCGAGACGCCCGGCCTTTCCTGTCTGGAGAGGTAAATTCCCAAC
>JBIQHO010000263.1:0-5044 GCA_044508545.1 Bradyrhizobiaceae bacterium
GCGCCGCAAGCCGCTGATTTGACGGGTGGGGCCGGCCCGTCACGGCGGCGACGAATTTTCGTCGATTCCGACGATACCACGTCGGCCTTCCCCCTTTTAGACTAAACAAAAAACATAAGATGCAAGGCAGGTCCAAGAGAGCGCTCTGAAAGAATGTCCGTTTCGTCACCCCTTCTGGGAATAACCAATCTCGGTGTCCACTTCGGTGGCATCGTTGCGCTCGACAACGTGTCCTTTGAGGTTGCGCAGGGTTCGATCTGTGGTCTGATCGGCCCCAACGGCGCCGGCAAGACGACGCTTTTCAACTGCCTGAGCCGGCTCTATCAGCCGTCCGGCGGGCAGATCGCGTTTGACGGACGGGATCTGTTGTCACTCGATGTCCATCAGATCGCATCGGCCGGAATCGGCCGAACGTTCCAGAACGTGGCGCTGTTCGATACGCTGACGGTCCGCGAAAATATCATGCTGGGCGGCCACTCCCAGACCCACAGCGGATTCCTGGCCAACGCTTTCATGCTGCCGCGAGTCAAGATCGAGGAGGATATGCTGCATCAGCGTGCCTCCGAGGCGGCACGGATCGCCGGGCTTGAAGGGCGCGGTGAGCAGATCGTCGCCGATTTGCCGTTCGGATTCCGCAAGCGGGTCGAACTGGCGCGCGCCTTGATGGCAAATCCGAAACTTCTTCTGCTCGACGAGCCGGCGGCGGGGCTCAATCACGAGGAGCTTATCGGTTTGCAGGAGTTGATCCGCAAGCTGCGTGGCGACCTCGATCTGACGGTCCTGCTTGTCGAACATCACATGCAGATCGTGATGTCCCTGTCCGACAAGGTGGTCGCATTGAACTTCGGTCGCAAGATCGCCGATGGATCGCCCAAGGAGGTGCAGGAGAATCCGGACGTTATCGAAGCCTACCTGGGAGCGACAGAGTGACAGCCCCCCTGCTTCAGGTGCAACAGCTCGATGCCATGTACGGCAAAACGCAGGTGTTGCATTCGATCGATTTCGCGATTGAGAGCGGACATATCACCGCCGTTCTCGGCGCTAACGGCGCCGGCAAGACCACCACGCTGAGGGCCATCAGCGGAATGGTGAAAACGCGCGGGAAGATCGTTCTGGACGGGCGGCAGATCGACAACCGCAAGACCGAGTCGATCACGCGCATGGGCGTCGCGCATGTTCCCGACAGCCGCGGGACGTTCATCGATCTCACGGTCGAGGAAATTCT
Organism: Bradyrhizobiaceae bacterium; assembly: GCA_044508545.1. Taxonomy (GTDB): domain Bacteria; phylum Pseudomonadota; class Alphaproteobacteria; order Rhizobiales; family Xanthobacteraceae; genus Nitrobacter. Next base: position 1,226 of record JBIQHO010000263.1, read on the forward strand.
GCGCATGGGAGCCTATGTCCGTCGCGATCGTGATCGCGTCGCTCAGGACTTCGATATGGTCTACGGCTATTTCCCCAAGCTCGCGGAGCGCCGCAAGCAGCAGGCCGGGACCTTGTCCGGCGGTGAGCAGCAGATGCTGGCGATCAGCCGGGCACTGATGCTCCGCCCTAAGCTGCTATTGCTGGACGAGCCGTCGTTCGGGCTCGCCCCGCTCGTCGTTCGTGAGATTTTCGCCATCATGCGGCGTATCAACGAACATGAGAAAGTCAGCATGCTGCTCGTTGAGCAGAACGCCAATCTTGCGCTGGATCTCGCCCACCATGCCTATCTGCTCGAATCGGGGCGGGTGAAAATGTCGGGGGAGGCCAGTTCGATCAAGAGCGATGAGTCGATCCGCCGTTCCTATCTGGGTTATTGATCATGCAAACGTTGATCCACCAAATCGTTGCGGGTCTGGCGACAGGTTGCATCTATGCCAGCATCGCCTTGGCCATCTCGATGGTCCACCAGTCAACGCATCAGCTCAATTTCGCCCAGGGCGAGATGGCGATGTTTTCGACCTTCATCGCATGGGCGCTGATGCAGGCGGGCCTGTCCTATTTCTCCGCCTTCGCGTTGACCGTCGTCGTGTCATTCGCGATGGGAATGCTGATCGAGCGCTTCATCATCCGGCCCGTCGGGAAAACATCGATGCTATCGATGGTTGTCGTGGTGATCGGGCTTCTCCTCGTTTGCAACAGTTCGGCCGGCTGGATCTGGGGCTATGACGTGCGGCCGTTCCCGAGCCCGTTCCCCGATGACATGCGGCTGCTCGGAGGGTACGTCACCGCGCATGAAGCCGGCTCTTTCTGCATCACGATGACGATGCTGATCGCGTTGTACCTGTTCTTCCGCTTCACGCCGCTTGGGCTGGCGATGCGGGCCGCCGCGCAGAACCCGGTTTCCAGCAGGCTGGTCGGTGTTCGTGTCGATCTTCTTTTCGGGGTTGGCTGGGGGCTTGCGGCCGCCATCGGGGCGGTCGCGGGAATCACCGTCGCTCACGTCCTTTTCCTTGACGTGAACATGATGGCGGGGGCCGTCCTGTACGGATTTGCGGCCGCGCTGGTCGGCGGGATCGACAATCCATGGGGGGCGATCGCCGGCGGCTTCCTGATCGGCGTCGTCGAGAACCTTTTGGGCGCTTACGTCGTTGGCAACGACCTGAAACTGACCGTAGCGCTTTTGATTATCGTCGGCGTGCTGACGTTCAAGCCGGCTGGGATCTTCGGAGTCCAGCGCGTGCGGAGGGTGTGATGGTTGATGTGGCCGATACGATGCCGGTCGCGGATGCCGGACACGCGAAGCGGGTCAGCTTCAGCGAAAAGTGGGTATGGCTGCCGGTTCTCGTCGCTGCGGTATGTCTGCCGTTCTTCGTAAGCGACTACCGGCTGTTTCAAGGCACCTTGACCCTGAACTATGCGCTCGTTCTGTTCGGTCTGACGATCCTGACGGGATACAGCGGCCAGATCTCGCTCGGGCATGGCGCATTCTATGCTTTGGGCGCCTACATCACAGCCATCCTGATTACACGGTTTGACGTTCCCTATTGGGCGACGTTGCCGGTGTCGGCCATTGTCTGCCTCGTGGTCGGTTTTGTGTTCGGCCGCCCCGCTTTGCGTCTGGAGGGTCATTACCTCGCGCTTGCCACGTTTGCGCTTGCGGTCGCGACGCCGCAGTTCCTGAAGCACAAGGCGCTGCAACCCTACACGGGGGGCGTGGGAGGCATTCTGTTCACGAAGCCGGAAGCGCCGTTCGATCTCCCGATCTCCGCGGATGCCTGGATCTACTGGTTCACGCTGTTCGTCACCGCGATCCTGTTCTTGATCGGCCGCAACTTGTTGAAAGGCCGGATCGGGCGGGCGCTGCTGGCGATTCGCGATCATCCGACGGCGGCGCGCGCGATGGGGGTCGACAGCGCTTTCTTCAAGTCGATGGCCTTCGCGGTGAGTGCGCTGTTCGCCGGCGTTGCCGGTTCGCTGGGCGCGATATCAGTCCAGTTCGTGGCTCCGGACAGCTTCTATCCGCTGCTGTCGATCATGTTCCTGGTCGGAGCCGTGATCGGTGGGCTGCATTCATGGTGGGGACCGCTGTTTGGCGCGATGTTTCTCCAGTTCATTCCCAACATCACCGACGACATGTCCAAGTCGGCGTCCTGGGCGATCTATGGCGTGCTGATGATCCTCAGTGTGTTTCTGATGAGGGACGGCATTGCCGGCGCCATAAACCGAGGATGGCGAATGCTCCGGCGAACGACGAAGGCCCGCGCCTGACAGGGCCGGCCGCGTGATGGACGACCGATTTCAATAGCTGAAACGCTTGTAGCGAGGGAGGATCGTGTGAACAGAAAGATGACGGCGCTGACGGTGGTGCTTAGCCTGGCGTTTGGCGGGCAGGCATTCGCGCAGAAAAAATATGCACCCGGGATTACCGACACAGAGATCAAGATCGGCCAGACCTCGCCATTGAGCGGACCGGCCTCCGCTTATGGCACGATTCCAAAAGTTCAGATGGCGTATTTCAAGATGCTCAACGAGCAGGGGGGCGTCAACGGTCGCAAGATCAATTTGATCGCGCTGGACGATGCTTACAGCCCGCCGAAAACGGTGGAGCAGGTGCGCCGCCTCGTCGAGAAGGATCAGGTGGCGCTCATCTTTAACATGCTCGGCACGGCGCCGAACATCTCGGTTCGGAAGTATCTGAACGGCAAGAAAATTCCGCAGCTCTTCACGGCTGCCGGCGCCTCGACGTTCGGCAACTACAAGGAGTATCCGTGGACGATTGTTCTTCAGCCGTCCTACAAGGACGAAGCCAGGATCTATGTGGAGTATCTGAAGAAGAACAAGCCGGACGCCAAGGTCGCGCTGTTCACCGGCAATGACGATGCCGGCAAGGACTATGTCGACGGCATCAAGGAAGCGATGGGGCCTGAGCTGGCCAAGAAGATGATCGTGGCGGAAGCCACGTTCGAATCGACCGATCCGACCGTCGACTCGCAGGTGATTTCGTTGCAGGCATCCGGCGCGGACACGCTTTTCGTTCATGCGGTGTCGAAATGGGCGTCGATGACGATCCGCAAGGTTTACGACATCGGCTGGAAGCCGCTGTTCATCCTCTCGGCGACGGGCACGTCGGTGTCCGGCGTTCTGGCTCCCGCCGGCCTGGAGAAGGCAAAGGGCCTGATCACCGCGTACTATCTGAAGGATCCCAACGATCCTCAGTGGGCCAATGACCAGGGGTACAAGGACTGGCTCGCATTCATGAAGAAGTACTACCCCGAGGGGAGCACGGGCGACCAACTGAATGTCTACGGCTACACCATGGCCCAGGCGCTGGTGCAGACGCTCAAGCAGTGCGGGGACGATCTGTCGCGCGAGAACATCATGAAGCAGGCGGCCAATCTCGATATCTCTCTGCCCATGCTATTGCCGGGCATCAAGATCAAGACCGGACCGACCGACTACTACGGCGTCCAGGCTCAGCGGATGATGCGCTTCAACGGGCAGACCTGGGAACTGTTCGGCGATATCATCGGAGAGAACTAGACCTTTCGCGGCGGCCGGCTTTGTTGAGAGAGCCGGCCGCTGCGTCTATCGACTGATTCAACCCCGAGCGCATTCGCTTGCGCGGGGTTGATTTGTATGATTCCCCGGCTCCTGCTTGGCAAAGTCATGGTCTCGTCGCTGCAACCCTCCACCATCGAAGATTATCGCGCGCTCGCACGCCAACGGCTGCCGCGCCAGTTGTTCGAGTTCGTCGATGGCGGATCGTTTGCCGAGGAGA
>JBIQHO010000264.1:0-5041 GCA_044508545.1 Bradyrhizobiaceae bacterium
GCGCGAGGCGATGGCCGCCGCATGGGACGTTCTCGGTAACCCCTCGTCCATTCATGCCGAAGGCAGGCGCGCGCGCGGGCTCATGGAGAAGGCGCGAGGCGCGCTGGCTGCGGCTGTCGGCGCCGAACCCCGCAACGTGATCTTCACATCCGGCGGGACCGAAGCCAATGCGCTGGCTTTAAGCAATGGTCTTCAAAGCAATAAGCAAATTATTGACAGGCTTATCGTTTCCTCCATAGAACATGCCTCGGTGCTGGCCGGGGGCCGGTTCGCGCCTGACCGGATCGTCCGCCTGGCTGTGCACCGCTCGGGAGTAATTGACCTCGACGCCTTGCGACCAATGCTCGCGGGAAGATCGCCGGCTTTGGTGTCGGTCATGCTCGCCAACAATGAAACCGGAGCCATCCAGCCGGTCGCCGAGGTCGCCGGTCTGGTCCACGAGGCAGGCGGGCTGCTGCACGTCGACGCGGTTCAGGCGCTTGGAAAAATAGATTTCAATATCAAAGGGTTGAATATCGATCTACTATCTCTTTCCGCGCACAAGATTGGCGGTCCGGCGGGAACCGGGGCATTGGTCCTTGCGGAGAACGTGATCGGTCCTCACGCCTTGATACGGGGCGGGGGTCAGGAGCGAGGCCGCCGCGCCGGCACGGAAAACGTGGCGGCCATTGCCGGCTTTGGAGCTGCGGTGAAGGCGGCGGTCGCCGCGCGGGCAAGCGACATGCCCCGGATCGAAAGCCTCCGCAACCGGCTCGAACAAGGCTTGAGGCAAAGCCAAGGCGAATCCCGAGCCAGCGTTATTTTTTCGCATGATGTCGCGCGTCTGCCGAATACGACACTTTTCGGCGTTCCGGGGTTGAAAGCGGAGACTGCCGTAGTCAGATTCGACCTTGAGGGGATTGCCGTATCTTCAGGTTCTGCGTGTTCCTCGGGGAAGGTGCAACCCTCGCATGTATTGCAGGCGATGGGCTACGGTCCGGAACTGGTCAGAAGCGCGATACGTTTTTCGCTGGGCTGGGAGACCAAGGACGCGGACGTCGATCAGGCTATTAAGGCTTGGCGAAAGCTCTCAGGTGCACTACTAAGGAAAGACGAAACAGTGCTTGAACGGTTCTAAGACAATTTCTTGGGAACAGCAGGTGCTGAGACTTCAAATCCACCGTGGTCCTTGAAACCGCGAGCGGAGGTAGGAATGGCAGCCGTACAAGAGACGGTCGATCGGGTTCGCCAGATCGACGTCGATCAATACCGGTATGGATTCGAGACCATCATCGAGTCCGAGAAGGCTCCCAAGGGACTTTCCGAAGACACCATCCGGTTTATTTCCGAAAAGAAAAATGAACCGGCCTGGATGCTTGAGTGGCGGCTTGAAGCCTATCGCCGCTGGCTCACCATGCAGGAGCCGAACTGGGCGCGCGTCGACTATCCGAAGATCGATTACCAGGATCTTTATTATTACGCCGCGCCGAAGGCCAAGAAGGAAATCGCCTCGCTCGACGAGATCGATCCCGAAATCCTGAAGACCTATGAGAAGCTCGGCATTCCCTTGCGCGAGGTCGAAGCGCTGGAAGGCGTCGTTCGCCCCGAGGGCGAGCGGAAAGTCGCGGTCGATGCCGTGTTCGACTCGGTGTCGGTGGCGACCACGTTCCAGGAAGAGCTGAAGAAGGCCGGCGTGATCTTCATGCCGATCTCGCATGCGATTCAGCAGCATCCCGAACTGGTGAAGAAATATCTCGGCAGCGTGGTGCCGACCTCCGACAATTTCTTCGCGACGCTGAATTCGGCGGTGTTCTCCGACGGCTCGTTCGTCTACATCCCGCCGGGCGTGCGTTGCCCGATGGAATTGTCGACCTACTTCCGCATCAACGAGCGCAACACCGGCCAGTTCGAGCGTACGCTCATCATCGCCGACAAGGGCGCCTATGTGAGCTATCTCGAGGGCTGCACCGCGCCGCAGCGCGACGAGAACCAGTTGCACGCTGCGGTCGTCGAACTGGTCACGCTCGACGACGCCGAGATCAAGTATTCAACGGTGCAGAACTGGTACCCCGGCAACTCCGAAGGCAAGGGCGGCATCTACAACTTCGTCACCAAGCGTGGCGACTGCCGCGGCGCCAATTCGAAGATCTCGTGGACGCAGGTCGAGACCGGCTCCGCCATCACCTGGAAGTATCCGAGCTGCATCCTGCGCGGCGACAATTCGCGCGGCGAGTTCTACTCGATCGCGATTTCGAACGGCTACCAGCAGGTCGACAGCGGCACCAAGATGCTGCACCTCGGCAAGAACACCACGAGCCGGATCATCTCCAAGGGCATCGCGGCGGGCAAGTCGCAGAACACCTATCGTGGTCTCGTCACCGCGCACCGCAAGGCCAGCAACGCGCGCAACTTCACCGCGTGCGACTCGCTTCTGATCGGCGACAAGTGCGGCGCGCACACCGTGCCGTATATCGAGGCCAAGAACACCTCGGCGCTGTTTGAGCACGAGGCGACCACGTCGAAGATTTCCGAAGACGTGCTGTTCTATTGCGTGCAGCGCGGACTGTCGCAGGAGGAGGCCGTCGGCCTCGTCGTCAACGGCTTCGTGCGTGACGTGCTGCAGCAGTTGCCGATGGAATTCGCGGTCGAGGCCCAGAAGCTGATCTCGATCTCGCTCGAAGGCAGCGTCGGATAACATTGCGTTCGGGGCCTGGTTCCCCGAGCGGCTCACATTGAAACCGTCCTTTGCCGATGCGCTGGCGCATAGCGGTACGACGATCAAAAAGCGGAAACGAAAATGGCATTGCTCGAAGTCCGGAATTTGCACGTTCGCGTCGAGGACCGCGAGATCCTTCACGGCCTCGATCTCACGGTGAATCAGGGCGAGGTTCACGCCATCATGGGGCCGAACGGCTCCGGAAAATCGACGCTCAGCCACGTCATCGCCGGCAAGCCCGGTTATGAGGTGACCGGCGGCGAAATCCTGTTCAAGGGCGAAGACCTTCTGGAAATGGCGCCCGACGAGCGCGCCGCGAAGGGCGTGTTCCTGGCGTTCCAGTATCCGGTGGAAATTCCCGGCGTCGCCACCATGACGTTCCTGCGCACTGCGCTGAACGCACAGCGCAAGGCGCGCGGCGAGAGCGAATATTCGACGCCGAATTTCCTGAAGAAGGTGCGCGAGGTCGCGGCCTCGCTGAACATTCCGCAGGACATGCTGCGCCGTGGCATCAATGTCGGCTTTTCCGGCGGCGAGAAGAAGCGCAACGAGGTGTTGCAGATGGCGCTGTTCGAGCCGAGCCTTTGCATTCTCGACGAAATGGACTCCGGCCTCGACATCGACGCGCTGCGCATTGCGGCGGACGGCGTCAACGCGCTGCGCAACAGCGAGCGCGCAATGGTTGTCATCACGCACTACCAGCGGCTGCTCAACTACATCGTCCCGGATTTCGTTCACGTCATGTCGAGCGGCCGCGTCGTGAAGAGCGGCGGCAAGGAACTGGCGCTGGAGCTCGAAGCATCCGGCTACGCCCAGTTCGAAGAAAAAGCAGCCTGAGCGCCATCATGAACGTTGCATTGGTCAAGCCAACGACCGACCACGCCGCCAGCGATGTTTTCGCGGCCGCGCGGGGCCGTCTTCCGGGCAAGGGTCCCGTTGCCGAGGTGCGCGAGGCTGCTTTCGCGGAGTTCGCGCAACGCGGGCTTCCGCATCGCCGGATCGAGGAATGGAAATACACCGACCTGCGCGTGCTGCTGCGCGAGGTCGCGCCGCTTGCCGCGCGTCCCGATGCGGATGCGCTGAAGCGCGCGTCCGAGACGCTGGCTCAGATCGAGGTGAAGGGCGGTTGCAGGCTCGTGCTGGTCGATGGCGTGTTCGCGCCGGAACTCTCCGATCTCGGCGCGCTGGAAAAGGGCGTCGATGTCCGCACGCTTCACGACATGCTGGAGAGCGCCGACAATGCGACGCGCGCGGACCTGTTGCGCACCAATGCCACCACGGACGTGATGGTGTCGCTCAACGGCGCGATGGCGACCGACGGCGTCGTCATCGGCGTTGCGGAGGGCGTCGTACTGACGAAGCCGCTGCACATCGTTCACGTCGCGACACAGTCGTCGGTGTCCTCGTTCACGCGTTCGCTGCTGCGGGTGGCCAAGGGCGCGCGGGTCACGCTGGTGGAAAGCTTTGTCGCGGCGAACGGCGCGCAGGGCTATCAGGTGAATGACGCCGTGGTGCTGTGGGCGGGCGAGGACGCCGATGTCCAGCACGTTCGCCTCATCGAGGATGCACGCGACGCCAGCAACATCTCGACCGCTATCGTGACGCTCAACGGCAGGACGCAGTACAATACATTCAGCCTGACGACCGGTTCGGTGCTCGGCCGCTATCAGGCGTTCGTCCGCTTCGGCGGCGAGGGAGCGAATGCGTCGATCAACGGCGTCAACCTGCTGAAGGACCAGCAGCATGGCGACGCCACGCTGGTGGTCGATCACGCCGTGCCGCATTGCCAGAGCCGCGAGATCTTCCGCGCGGTGGTGGACGACCGCGCGCACTCGGTGTTCCAGGGCAAGATCATCGTTCAGCCCGACGCGCAGAAGACCGACGGCAAGATGATGACGCGGGCGTTGCTGCTGTCCGATGGAGCGGAAGCCGACAACAAGCCCGAGCTTGAGATTTTCGCCGATGACGTCACCTGCGGTCACGGCGCGACGGTCGGCGCGCTCGACGAGAGCCTGCTGTTCTATCTGCGCGCGCGCGGCCTTTCGGAAAAGGAAGCGCAGGCGCTGCTGATTCAGGCGTTCATCGGCGAGGCGATCGAATCCATCGCCGATGACGGCGTGCGCGAGATCGTCATCGGAGCCGGCGAGCGGTGGCTCGCGGCGCGCGGGTAAGAGATTGTCGGAGCGTCATTGCGAGCTGACGGGTCGTCGCCAAGCGGCCGTCCGATAACGGGCTCCGCGAAGCAACCCGGAGATCTCGGGAGAACCGGATTGCTTCGCCGCTTCGCCAAGAACGAAACCGGCATTGCCGGCTTTGTTCCGGCGTCGCAATGACGGGCGCTCCCTT
>JBIQHO010000265.1:0-5035 GCA_044508545.1 Bradyrhizobiaceae bacterium
AGCACGGCATCTTCTTCGACCAGAACTGGGCGAGCCTCAACAAGGTGATGCCGGTCGCTTCCGGCGGCATCCATGCCGGCCAGATGCACCAGCTCATCCAGCACCTCGGCGAGGACGTCGTGTTGCAGTTCGGTGGCGGCACCATCGGTCACCCGATGGGCATCCAGGCCGGTGCGACGGCCAATCGTGTGGCGCTGGAGGCGATGATCCTCGCTCGCAACGAAGGTCGCGATTACGTCAGCGAAGGGCCGGAGATCCTGGCCAAGGCAGCCGCAAGCTGCACGCCGCTGAAGCAGGCGCTCGAGGTGTGGAAGGATGTCACCTTCGACTATGCCTCGACCGACGCTCCCGACTTTGTGCCGACCGCCGTTCCTGCGGCGTAATGGAGGACATCATGCGTATTACTCAAGGTTGTTTTTCGTTTCTGCCCGATCTGACCGACGATCAGATTTCCCGGCAGATCCAGTACTGCCTCAGCCAGAATTGGGCGGTGAATATCGAGTTCACCGACGATCCGCATCCCCGCAATACCTATTGGGACATGTGGAACCTGCCGATGTTCGACCTGCCGGATGCGGCGGGCGTGCTGATGGAACTGAAGGAGTGCCGGAAGGTCTATGGCGACCGCTACATCCGGATTTCCGCGTTCGATTCCAGCCATGGCTGGGAGTCGGTGAAGCTGTCCTTCATCGTAAACCGACCCAAGGAAGAGCCGGGCTTCCGGCTCGAGCGCCAGGAGTCCGAAAACCGCAACATCCGGTATACGACGACGTCCTATGCGGTGGCTGAACATCCCGAGGGTCAGCGTTACTCCTCGTGACATGATTCCATCCGGTTCAAGCCGGGGCGATTCGTCCTCCCGATCGCCCGGCTCCGGATGTACTGCTCCGTCGTCTTGATGACGACGGAGCCTTTCTCACGGAGCAGAAAAGCTCCAGATCGAGTTAGCAGGACGACTGTTGATGCAGGAACAAATCAACCTTCGCAAGGAACTCGAGACCGTTGGAATCGGCGAGATACTCAAGCAGCTCGATCAGGAGCTGATAGGTCTCAAGCCCGTCAAGACGCGTATCCAGGAGATCGCGTCGCTGCTGCTTATCGAGCGAATCCGGAAGAAACTGGAGCTGACGTCGGAGAACCCGACGTTGCACATGTCGTTCACCGGAAATCCCGGCACCGGCAAAACCACTGTTGCCTTGCGGATGGCCGATATCCTCCACCGGTTGGGTTACGTGCGCCGCGGCCATGTCGTGTCGGTCACGCGAGACGAACTGGTCGGCCAGTATATCGGTCACACGGCGCCGAAGACCAAGGAGATTTTGAAAAAGGCGATGGGCGGCGTGCTGTTCATCGACGAAGCCTATTATCTCCACCGGCCCGACAACGAACGCGACTACGGCCAGGAAGCCATCGAGATCCTGCTTCAGGTTATGGAATCGCAGCGCGAGGATCTGGTGGTGATTCTCGCAGGCTACGCCGACCGCATGGAGAAGTTCTTCTCCAGCAATCCCGGCTTCCGCTCGCGCATTGCCCACCATATCGACTTCCCCGACTATTCCGACGAGGAACTGCTCGCGATCGCGGAAGTCATGCTGCGGAACATGAACTACAAGTTCACCTCCGACGCCCGCGATGCGTTTGTCCGCTACATCGCCTTGCGCAAGGCGCAGCCCTTGTTCTCCAATGCGCGTTCGATCCGCAATGCGCTCGATCGTATTCGCTTGCGTCAGGCCAACCGGCTCGTTGCGAATGAGGATGCGATCCTGACCGTTGACGACGTCAAATCGGTGGTAGCGTCCGACGTTCTTGCCAGCCGCGTGTTTGCGGAGCCGGCGGCCGATAACGTCGAGCGTCTGAAAGAGAAGCGGAAGTAAGTGGCGATGCCGCCTTGGCCATACGCCGAGGCGGCTTGATGCGACCCACCGTCCGTGCGGAACCGGAGCGGGAAGGCTGTCCTCGCAGAAGGCATGCTCCGGAAGAACAAGACCCGCCGCCCTTGAAATGGGCATCGCATCCCGTGACAATGAATGAACGGGAGAGGTGCCATGAACATTCAGGAAAAAAACCGCTACCGCGAGATTTACGCCCGCTCGCTCAGCGATCCCGAGGGGTTCTGGGCTGACGCCGCGCGCGAGATCGACTGGATCGAGCCGGCAAAAAAGACCTTCGACCCGTCGATGGGCCTTTATGGCCGCTGGTTCGCCGGCGCGGTGGTCAATACCTGCTATAATGCGCTGGACCGCCACGTCGCGAACGGCCGCGCCGATCAGGTGGCGCTGATCCATGATTCCCCGCTGACCAATCCAAGCGGGCCGAGCGTCATCACCACCTTCACCTATGCCGAGTTGCTCAAGGAGGTGGAGACGCTCGCAGCCGTGATGCAGGATTTCGGCGTCGCCAAGGGCGACCGGGTCGTTCTCTATATGCCGATGGTGCCGGAAGCCGTGGTTGCAATGCTGGCCTGCGCGCGGATCGGCGCGGTTCATTCGGTGGTGTTCGGCGGCTTTGCCGCCAGGGAGCTTGCGACTCGAATCGACGACGCCAAGCCGAAACTGGTGTTTTCGGCGAGTTGCGGCCTGGAGCCGGGCCGCATTGTGCAATACAAGCCGCTGCTCGACGACGCGATCAGCCTTGCCGCGCATCAGGTGCCGGCCTGCATCATCCTGCAACGGCCGCAGCAGCGCTGCGGCCTGATCGCGCCCCGCGATCACGACTGGGCGACGCTGCGCGCGGCCGCGATGGCGGCCGGGAGGTCCGCGCCTTGTGTCCCGATGCTCGCCACCGATCCGCTCTACATTCTCTATACGTCCGGCACGACCGGGGTGCCGAAAGGCGTGGTGCGCGACAATGGCGGCCATCTGGTCGCGCTGAAATGGTCGATGTTCAACCTCTACGGCGTCGAGCCGGGCGAGGTCTGGTGGTGCGGCTCCGACATCGGCTGGGTGGTCGGCCACAGCTATATCGTCTACGGGCCGCTGATCCACGGCGCGACCACGGTCATGTACGAGGGCAAGCCGATCGGCACGCCCGATGCCGGGGCATTCTGGCGCGTGATCTCGCAGCACGGGGCGGTGGCGTTCTTCACCGCGCCGACCGCCTTCCGCGCCATCAAGAAGGAAGACCCGGACGGCGCCTTCATCCCGGAATACGATCTGTCAAAATTCCGCACGCTGTTTTTGGCCGGTGAGCGCGCCGATCCGCCGACGGTGGAATGGGCGGAAAAGCAGTTGAAGGTGCCCGTCGTCGATCATTGGTGGCAGACCGAAACCGGCTGGTGCGTCGCCGGAAATCCCGTGGGCCTCGGCATGCTGCCGGTCAAGCACGGCTCGCCGACGGTGGCGATGCCGGGCTATCAGGTCGATATCGTGGATGAAGCGGCCAAACCGCTGCCGCCGAACACGATGGGCTCCATCGTCATCAAGCTGCCGCTGCCGCCGGGCTGCCTGCCGACGCTGTGGGAGCAGGACGAGCGCTGCCGGGAAGCCTATCTCAGCGAATTTCCCGGCTACTACAAGACCTCGGATGCCGGCTACAAGGACGAGGACGGCTACATCTTCGTCATGGGCCGCACCGACGACATCATCAACGTCGCCGGTCATCGGCTGTCCACCGGCGGCATGGAGGAGATTCTCGCATCGCATCCCGATGTCGCGGAATGCGCGGTGCTCGGCGTCAGGGACGCCATCAAGGGCGAGGTTCCGTGCGGTCTGCTGGTGCTGAAGGCCGGCGTGAGCCGCGATCCCGCCGAGATCGAGAAGGAGGTCGTGGCGCTGGTCCGCGAAAAGCTCGGTCCCGTGGCGGCCTTCAGGCTCGCGGTCACCGTGAACAGGCTGCCGAAGACGCGCTCCGGCAAGATCCTGCGCGGCACCATCAAGAAGATCGCCGATGGCGATCAATGGACGATGCCCGCCACCATCGAGGATCCCAAGGTGCTCGACGAAATTCAGGGAGCGCTGCAAAACCGGGCGTGAGCCGGCCGCGTCGCTTGTTCACGGACTTACAATCCCCGCAATTGAGTCCGAACAAGCTGCGGCAATCCGGGAGCGACGATGCAACCGAAGACATTCATGCCCCTTGCGGCTTTCGCCGTGGCTGCGCTGTGGCTCGGCGGCTGCGCCAATCTTGAGCGGCACAATCCGAGCGCCGTCTCGCAGGCCGATGATGATGCGTATTGCCAGACGCATGGTGGGCCGCAGGGCTCCGCGGCCTATACCGCCTGCCGCAAGGATCGCGATGTCGCCGCCACCCGCTCTGACCGAATGGAGCGCACTCACCGCGATCTCGCCGAGCGGATGCTGAACGGGCAGTAGCGGATTCGCGCTATGTCACACCCGCGAAGGTGGGTATCCAGTACGCCGCGACGTTTCGGTTACATTGCTGACGCTTCGGAAATACGAGGTCTCCGCTTCGCGGGGACGGCGCTGGTGGCGAGGCATGATACACCCAGCTTGCAGCCGGACGTGACGGCACGCTGCGGGGCGGGGAGAGGATGCGATCCTACTCCTCCTCGTCCTCCTGCTTCTTGCCGCCGATGGTCTTCAGCTTGGCGAACACGGCGTCGACGTTGAGATCGTCGCGTTGCTTCTCGGTCGGCTCGAATTCGGCGTCCTTGCGCGTGGTCTCGGACGCCGGCAGCAGGGTGGCGCCGCCATATTGCTGTTCGGTCGGCTTCTCCTTGGCGGCGCGCTGTACCTCGAAGTCGAGCTCGATCTGGGAGCAGAGGCCGAGCGTCACCGGGTCCATCGGCGTCAGCGTCGAGGCGTTCCAGTGGGTGCGGTCGCGGACCGCGGCGATCGTGGTCTTGGTGGTGCCGACCAGCCGCATGATCTGCGCGTCCTTCAATTCGGGGTGGTTGCGCACCAGCCAGAGGATTGCGCTTGGCCGCTCGTGACGTCGCGACACCGGGGTATAGCGGGGGCCCTTCTTCTTGGCGGCGGGCGGCAGCACCACCTTGCTCTCGCTGAGCTTGAGGCGGTAGTCGGGGTCCTTCTCGCCTTTCTCGATCTCGTCGCGGGTGAGCTGGCCGGTGGAGATC
>JBIQHO010000266.1:0-5010 GCA_044508545.1 Bradyrhizobiaceae bacterium
GCATTCGCCCGAGGTGAAGATCGGGCAGGCTGCGCGATCCGATGATGAGCCGCCCCTGTGGCGGGAGGTAATCGATCATCTCGCGAAGGAGACCGAGAACCCCCGGCTCCTGGATCGCCTCGAGATCGTCGAGGAAAAGCGCGAACGGCGCATTGTAGCCGGACAATCGGGAAATGATCTGAGGCGCCATGCCGCCCACCGTCGGATCATTCTCGGAATATCGATCCACGTCATCGTCGTTCACGATGAGCGCGGTGGCGGCCTCCAGTCCGAGCAGAAGCCGGGACGCATCGTTGTCAGAGCGGTCAAGCGTAAGCCAGGCCGTCGCAACCGACATTTCGCGAAAGCGCGCCTGACACTGCAACATGAGGGTGCTTTTGCCGAAGCCCGCGGGGGCCCGCACCAGAACCAGTTTGGGCGCGGCAGGCGCGCAAATCTGTTCGACGAGGGAGGTGCGATGGATATGCTGCGCGGCAGCCGATGGCGCCATCAGCTTGGATCGAGGCATCCAGTCGCGTTTCTTCATGAATAGCGTCATCGCAGCGCGTCCCGGAACTCGCTATAAGCCGATTCCACCGCGATCGGCAGTCCCCTCAACGAGGTAACCTTTTGATTTCTGACAATCTTGCGTTATCGCCCGCCCTCGATCAATAGCGTGAGCGGCCGATTCCATCGTCGATCAGGGCGGATCGAGCCGGTTGCGGCGAAGGCGATGCCCGATGCGATCTGGACGTGTTTCGTCGGAACCGACGATGTGCCTCGACGAACTCAATCCTATATTTTTGTCCGATCCCTGACGTCTATGCCGAGATCGTGCCGTGCCCTCTGCCAACATCGTGAACGCTCTGGAAACGGCGCTTGGTCAGGGTGTCGTTATTCACGGTTCCGATATTGACGAGAGATATATCGAGGACGTGTTGGGGAACAGGGGTGAGGCGCCGTTAGCGGTCGTCCGTCCCCTTTCGACCCATGATGTATCCCGGGCACTGGCGATCTGCCATGAATTTGGCGCGCCTATTGTCACCCAGGGAGGCCGGACGGGACTTGCGCTGGGACAACTTCCACGCAAGGACGAAATCGTTCTCTCGCTGGAGCGAATGACAAAGATCGAAGTCGTCGATGCGGACGCGGGGACCGCGACCGTTCAGGCGGGCGTTATCCTTCAGGCGCTTCAGGACGAGGTGGAGAAAGAGGGGTTGACGTTCCCGCTCGACCTCGGCGGCCGCGGCAGTTGCACGATCGGCGGCAACATCGCGACCAACGCCGGCGGCAACCGCGTCATCCGCTATGGCATGACGCGCGATCTTGTCGTTGGCATTGAGGCTGTGCTGGCTGACGGGACGGTTCTCGACAGCCTCCGGACCGTGACCAAGAACAACACCGGCCCGGATCTCAAGCAACTGTTTATCGGCAGTGAAGGTATGCTCGGCGTGGTGACGCGCGCTGTGCTTCGCCTGGTGCCGAAGCCGGCGGAGCGAATCGTCGCGCTGTGTGCGGTTGATGACTTTTCCCGGGTGCGTGCGCTGCTCCGGCATTGTCGCGCACGGCTCGGAGGCGACCTTACGGCTTTCGAGGTGATGTGGCGGTCGTACTACTCGCGGGCTGTCGGGCTGGCCGGAAGTCCGCCTCCGATTGCGACCGACCATGCCTATCATATCCTGATCGAAGCCTCCGGGATGGACTCCCGTCTGTTGCGGGACACCCTTGAGCTTGCGCTTGGCGAGGCCAGTGACCGCGGTGTTATCGCCGATGCGGTCGTTTCCCGGTCAGGCGCGGATAACGATCGCCTGTGGCGTGTGCGCGATCTTGCGATTGAAACGTCGCGCCTGCTTGCACCTTTCGTGCCCTTCGATGTCAGCGTCGGCATCCGTGACATGGAAGCGTTCGTGAAGGATGTCGGGAACGCGGCTCGCGATATCGATCGGCGCTGCGAGATGCTGGTCTTCGGCCATATCGGCGATGGAAACCTGCACTTCGCCATTCACAATCCTTCTGATCGGGAGGAGCTTTTCGAGCAGATCGAGCATGTCGTTTATCAGTGTGTCGGGGCCTATCGTGGTTCGGTCTCCGCCGAACACGGAATCGGGTGGTTGAAGCGGGATTTCCTCAAATACACGCGAAGTCCGGCCGAGATTCAGACCATGCGGATGCTCAAAATGACTCTTGATCCAAAGCGAATCCTCAATCGTAACCGTGTGCTTGCAATCTGATGCGTCTCGTTATCTCATCCCCGGTCTCAAGAGAATCGTTCGAGCGACAACTGCGCGGCCTTGGCGGCATCGAACTGACGTGGGCCGAGCCTCCCGAGTTGCCGGCGTTGTCGCGATCCGCCGACGCCATCGTGATGGCGGGACTGTTCTATAGCGATGAACTCGCACGCGCGCTCGACGAGCCGGGCAATCCGTGCCGTTGGCTGCAACTCATCACCGCGGGCTACGAACAACTGGTGAACTTCGGCGTACCGAAGCGCGTTACGGTGAGCACCGCCGGTTCGGTCTGGTCGCCGGTTGTCGCCGAACAGGCGATGCTGTTGATGCTGGCGCTGGCGCGCCGCATGAGCAAAGTCCTCGCCGCGCAAGGGCGCCGCGAATGGGACAACACCATTCGCAAGGATATGGACATGCTGGGCGGTGGCCGGCTGACGATTGTCGGGATGGGCAGCATCGGCAGCGAGCTTGCAAAGCGCGCGAAAGCGTTCGGCATGAAGATCACCGGCGTCAATCGCAGCGGTCGACCACACCCCGCCGCCGATCGGACGCTTCCGGTTCAGCAGTTGCGCGAGAGCCTGTCGGACGCTGATTTCGTCGTCGTCGCCGCGCCGCTGGCATCCGATACGATCGGGTTGATTGGCGCCGCCGAACTGGCCGCCTGTCCGCCGCAGTCGGTCATCATCAATGTCGGACGGGGAGCGGTCATCGATAGTGCGGCGCTGTTGCGCGCCCTGAACGATGGCATGATCGCGGGAGCCGGCCTCGACGTCACAGACCCCGAGCCTCTGCCGCCGGACAGTCCGTTCTGGTCCATGCCTAACGTCATCATCTCGCCTCACATCGGTGGCGCGGCGCCCGAACGATACTACGAACGCCTGGTGGACCATGTGCTCGCGAACACGCGTTCATGGATGGCCGGCGCGCCGATCTCCGATCAGGTCACAATTTAGGGTGAAGCCCATGAATCCCTTTCGCTCCGCCAAGGTCATCGAAGGTCGCAGTGCGGCAGCGGCGCGTTCGCTCTGGCGCGCCACCGGCATGACGGAGAAGGATTTTGGCAGACCGATCATCGCGATCGCAAACTCGTTCACCCAGTTCGTGCCGGGCCACGTTCACCTCAAGGACCTGGGCCAACTGGTGGCTGGGGAGATTGCCCGTGCCGGCGGCGTCGGACGCGAGTTCAATACCATCGCGGTGGACGACGGCATCGCGGCGGGCCATGACGGAATGCTGTACTCGTTGCCGTCGCGCGATCTGATCGCAGATTCGATCGAGTATATGGTCAACGCGCATTGCGCCGATGCGCTGGTCTGCATCTCGAACTGCGACAAGATCACGCCGGGAATGTTGAATGCTGCGCTGCGGCTGAATATCCCGGCTGTTTTCGTATCCGGCGGCCCGATGGAAGCCGGCCGCGTCTCTCGCGGGCGTTCGGATGAGCGCGTCAGCGTGGTGGAATCCTATGTGGCGATGAGCCGGCCGGGTATCACGTCCGGCGAGGCGCTGGAGTATGAGGCCAATGCCTGCCCCACCTGCGGCTCGTGCTCGGGCATGTTTACCGCGAATTCGATGAACTGCCTGACGGAGGCGCTCGGCCTGGCGCTGCCGGGCAACGGATCGTTGCTGGCGACCCACGCCGATCGTGCCGATCTGTTCCGCGAGGCGGGCCGCCTGATCGTCACGCTTGCGCGACGCTTCTACCAGGACAAGGACGCATCGGTCCTGCCGCGCAATATCGCCTCGCGCGCCGCGTTCGAGAATGCCATGCGGATGGACGTGGCGATGGGGGCTTCGACCAACACTATCCTTCATTTGCTGGCGGCCGCGCGCGAGGCAAAAGTCGATTTTACGCTTGCCGATATCGATCGCGTGAGCCGCGATACGCCACACCTTTGCAAGGTCTCGCCGTCAACGGCGAAATACTTCATGGAGGATGTCCATCGCGCCGGCGGCGTTTATGGCATTCTTGGAGAGCTTGACCGCCTCGGGTTGATCGATGGGAGCGTCGGGAGCGTTCATTCTCCGACGCTGGCGGATGCGCTCGACCGCTGGGATATACGCCGTAGCCCGGACGAGGCGGTTCGTCGCTTTTATGCCGCGGCCCCCGGTCATGTCCGCACCAGTCAGGCTTTCTCACAGCAGCGGCGTTTTCAGGATCTCGACATCGACAGGGCGTCCGGCTGTGTCCGCGACGGCGCCAACGCCTATTCCCGCGACGGGGGATTGGCCGTGCTGTACGGGAATCTGGCAGAAGAAGGCTGCGTGATCAAATCAGGCGGCGTGCCGCCCGGCCTGCATCAATTCAGTGGACCCGCGGTCGTGTTCGAGAGCGAGAACGATGTGCGGATCGCGATCGAGAACGGCGCCGTGAAACCCGGAGACGCCGTCGTCGTGCGTTATGAAGGTCCGCGCGGCGGACCCGGAATGCAGGAGATGTCCAAGCCCGCGGTCGTCCTTGCCGCACAGGGACTGCAAACCAGTTGCGCCCTGATAACGGACGGCCGTTTCTCCGGAGCGAATTCAGGGCTGGTGATCGGCCATGTCTCGCCCGAAGCGGCGGCAGGCGGCGTGATCGGCCTTGTCGAGGATGGCGACTGGATCGATATCGATCTGGCCGCGCGGACAATCGTGTTGCGGGTCGATGCGCAGACGCTTGCCAAGAGACGCGAGCAGATGGCGGAACGGGGCGATGCGGCATGGAAGCCGAGAGAGGCGCGGGAACGCGCCATCAGCCAGACGCTGCGCATCTATGGAGCGCTTGCGACCTCGGCGTCGACCGGCGCCGTCCGCGATGAAACCC
>JBIQHO010000267.1:0-4967 GCA_044508545.1 Bradyrhizobiaceae bacterium
GCTGCGCCTGCGCATCGGCGGCGACAACCCGATCGACGGCGCCTATCGCCGTCTCGCGCGATTTCGCCATGGCCTCCGCGATCTCCCGCACGGAGACGTTCAGTTCTTCCGAGCCCGCGGCAACCGATTCCATCATCGCGCGGACGCGCTCGTTGCCCAGGCGAACCAGCACCTGCCGGGTGACGTCGGTCGCGTATTTCACGACTTTGAAGGGATGGCCGCTGAGGTCGAGGATCGGGTTATAGGACGCCTGGATGTAGACCTCCCGGCCGCCTTTTCCGATCCGCTTGTATTCCGCCGCCTGATACTGGCCACGATTGAGCGCGGCCCAGAACTCACGATAAGCCGCGCTGTTGTGCTCGGACGGATCGACGAAGATGCTGTGGTGCTTGCCCTGAATCTCGCTCAAGGTGTAGCCGACTGTGTTGAGGAAATTCTCATTGGCGGTGATGATGGTGCCATCGGTTTCGAACTCGATCACGGCTTGCGACTTGGTGATCGCCGCGAGCTGACCGGCACGATCGGCGTTCTTCAGCTTGTCCGTGGTGATGTCGGTTGCGAACTTGACGACGCCGAAGGGTTTGCCGCTGTCATCGAGCAGCGGATTGTACGAGGCAATAATCCAGACTTCCTTGCCGCCCTTGCCGATCCGCCTGAACTCGCCGCTCTGGCATTCACCCCGATTGAGCGAGGCCCAGAATTCGCGATAGGCGGCGCTGTCGCGTTCGGACGGATCGATGAAGATGCTGTGGTGCTTGCCCTGAATCTCGCTCATGCTGTAGCCGAGCGTGCCGAGGAATTTCTCGTTGGCGGTAACGATGATGCCATCGAGATCGAACTCGATGACGGCCTGCGCCCGGTTGATCGCCGCGATCTTGGAGGCGTTCGTCATGTTGCGCAACTTCTTCTGGGTGATATCGGTCGCGAGTGCGACGATCTTGACAGTCTTGCCGTTGCCGTCCAGCACCGGGTTGTAGGACGCCTCGATCTAGATGTCCCGGCCGCCCCTTGCGAGCCGCTTGCACTCGGCGGTGTGAGGCGCGCCGCGGTCCAGCGCCTCCCACAATGCCTTGTCGTCCGCGCCGCCGCGTTGATCGGCCGGCACCAGCATGGCGTGATGCTTGCCTTGGATGTCGTTGAGTTGATACCCGAACAGGTCGAGGAATTTTTCGTTGGCCGCGATGATGGTCCCATCCGGCTTGAACTCGATCACCGCGTGCGAGCGCCCGATGGCATCGATCTGCGCCTGCGCATTGTCAGAAAATTTCCGGCCGAACATCAGCGTTTCCTTATCTCAAATTGGACACAATATGATTGGCGACGCGCGCGCTTCAGCGGCCGCATTCAACAGCTTTCGGTCATCGGAGGGGTCGCCGCTCGCATCGACGCTTCGCCTCGGGGCGGCGCTCGTCGATGCGTCGTCTCGGGTGAGTGCGGAGGGTCTGGGTCCAGACGTCTCGTTGCCAGTGAATGTTCAATCGAAAGGCGCGGTCGGTTCGTATTTCTACTTGCGGGTGCTTAAAAAATCTTTAACCAGGATGATCAGTCGAATGCGGTAACAGCCTTGCGCCCAGTGAAGCCATGATTGCCTCTGCCGGTATGCCTCTGTTACAGGACCATGCGGTCCGATGGGGGGCGATGGCAGCAGCGTCGGCAGGGCGCGGACGCGGATCATGACGATATGACATCTGTTCTGTCCCAAACCGACGACGCCGCCGCGACCCGGCTCAAGACGTTTGTGGTCAGGGATGCGCTGCCGCTGTGGGCGCGGATCGGCTGGGATGCGGCATCGGGCGGTTTCATCGAGCGTCTCGATAGCGAAGGGCGCGCGGAGGTCGCGGTGCCCCGCCGCGTGCGGGTGCAGGCCCGGCAGATTTATTGCTTCGCCAAGGCAGCCGATCTCGGCTGGTATCCGCAGGGCCGTGAATTGGCGCTCGATGGGCTCGACTATCTGCTGCGCACGGCGAAGGGCGCCAAGGGCAGGCCGGGCTTCGCCCATCTGCTGGCGCCGGATGGAAGCGTGCTGAACGGCCTGCGCGACAGTTACGATCATGCCTTCATCCTGCTCGCCCTGGCGACGGTGTTTCAATTGACCGGGGACGCGCAGGTTCGTGCCGAGATCGATGCGGCGGTTGCGTTTGTCGACGAGCATCTGCGCTCGCCGCATGGCGGCTATGCCGAAAGCATTCCGGACGCGATGCCGCGCCGGCAGAATCCGCATATGCACCTGTTCGAGGCGATGATCGCCTTGTTCGATGCCACCGGCGATCAAGCCTTCCAGACCCGCGCCGGCGAGATTTTCGCTCTGTTCGTATCCAGCTTCTATGACCCGCAGGCGCGGGTGCTCGGCGAGTATTACGAGCAGGACTGGTCGCAGATCCTGCCGATATGCGTGGAGCCCGGACATCAGGCCGAATGGGTCTGGCTCCTCAAGGAATTCGAGCGCATCACCGGATGCCCGACAATCCGCTACCGCGCGGCGCTGCTGCCGTCGGCGCTGCGCTATCGTGACACGCGGAGCGGCTGCCTCGTCGATGAAGGCGATGCCGATGGCGCGATGACGAAATCCACCCGCCGGCTATGGCCGCAAACCGAAATCGTCAAGGCATGGCTGACCGAAGCCGAAGCCGGAACCGCCGGCGCGAGGGCTGAGGCGCAGGGTGCGATCGACCGTCTGCTCCGCCATTATCTCGATCATCCGGTCGCGGGCGGTTGGTACGATCAGTTCGATGCCGAGGGACGCTCGCTGGTGAATACGATCCCCGCGTCGTCGTTCTATCACATCCTGTGCGCGGCGGTGGAAGCGGAGCGCGTGCTCGGCGGTTGATACGCCGCCGCGCGCCGCAAGTTCAATCGACCGGCTTGCGCGCGCGGAATACCACGAAATTGCTCATGGTGAAGTTGACCATGAAGCCGACCAGGATCGAGATCAGCTTGGCGATCATCACCTGTATGTAATGCGACAGCACCACCAGCGTGACGGTGGTCGCGATCACGCCGAGCACGCCGGACGCCATGAAGCTCAGATAGTCCCGCCGCCGCAGCACGCGGCCGCTTTCGGCGCTGAACGTCGTCATCGTGTTCATGACGTAGGAGCACGATACCGCGACCAGCCAAGCGATGACGTTGGCCGGGACCAGCGGCAATTCCAGTAGTTCGTAGCACAGCGTGAAGACACCGAAATCGATCGCGGTATTGCCGACGCCGACCAGCGCGAAGCTGACCAGCTTCAGCGAGGTGCGCGAGCGTCGCCATAGCCGCGCGAGGGGTCGCAGCACGCGGTGGGGCAGGGGCGTCATGGTGTCGGCGCGTCGGTGGCGTCTGTCATGACTGGCCCGATAGCAGAAAAGCGGGCCGATGTCCGCAAACTGTTGCCCGCGTGGACGGGCAGGGCCCTATGCAGGTCCTGCGGCGCATTGGCTGGAAAGCGGCGATTTGCGGTCCGGCGGGCGCGCCCCGCCTGCCTCAACTGGCGGCGATGCGCGCAATAAGGCGCGTCAGCGCTCGTCCGCGATGACCTTGCCGTCGTTCGGTAATGCCCCCGCGTTCACCAGTTCGACCTTGCCGCCGAGCTTGGTGACCGCGCGGAGCGTCGCGCCGACCGCCTCCGCCAGTGCCGCCGAGGCCGCCGTCATTTCGGCCTTCAGGGTCATCGCATCGGCCTCGCCTTCGCGCGTCACCACCAGCCGCAGCCGCCCGAGTTCCGGGTGGCGCTTGCCGATCTCGGCGACCTGCTCCGGACGCACGAACATGCCCTTGACCTTGGTGGTCTGGTCGGCCCGGCCCATCCAGCCCTTGATGCGCGTGTTGGTGCGGCCGCACGCACTGACGCCTGGCAGGGTGGCGGTGAGGTCGCCGATGGCGAGGCGAATCCATGGATGATGCAGGTTGAGCGAAGTCACCACGATTTCGCCGACATCGCCATCGCGCACCGGGTCACCGGTACCGGGACGCACGATTTCCAGGATCAGGTTTTCGTTCACCACCATGCCCTCGCGCGCCGGCGTCTCGAACGCGACCATTCCGAGGTCGGCGGTGCCGAATGATTCATAGGCGTCGATGCCGCGCGACTTGATTTCGGCCCGCAGCGAGGGCGGGAAGGCAGCCGCTGACACCAGCGCGCGCTTGATTGAGGAGACGTCACGGCCGGTCTTCTCGGCATTATCGAGCAGGATTTTCAAAAAGTCCGGCGTGCCGGCATAGGCCACCGGTCTGTAGGCTTCGATCAGTTCGAACTGCTGCTCGGTATTGCCGGGGCCGGCCGGGATCACCGCGCAGCCCAGCGCCCGCGCCGCCGAGTCGAAGATGAAGCCGCCCGGCGTCAGGTGATAGCTGAAAGTGTTGAGCACCACATCGCCCGGCCGCAGCCCGGCGGCGAAAATGCCGCGGGCGCTACCCCAGGAATCGACTTCGGCCGACTGCGGCTCGAAGATCGGCCCGGGCGAGGTGAACAGCCGCCCGAACGAGCCGAGCGGCGTGGCAACGAAGCCGCCGAACGGCGGATTGGCCTTTTGCAGCGCCGGCAGTTCGGATTTCCGCAGCACCGGCAGGCTCGCCAGCGCGGCGCGGTCGGTGATGCGCGCGGGATCGATGCCCTTGAGGCGCTCGGCATAAGCCGGCGCTTTCATTGCCGCGCGCAGCACGTCGGGCAGCCGCGCGAACAGGTCGGCCTCGCGCTGATCGGGACTGCGGGTTTCGAGAGCGTCGAAGTGATCGGTCATGGGTGAAGTCCTATGATCTTGAGCCGCCTGTATGCGTTCGTTTCTCACGTCATTCCGGGGCGCAGGCTGTTTGCGAGCAAACCCGGAAATCCATAACCACCGTCGGGAGCGTGGATTCCGGGTCTGCGCGTGAAGGACGCGCAGACCCGGAATGACGCATGAAAGTCTGGTCGTGCCTCACAGCCAGCGCTTGCGGCGCTTGAAGCTCTTGAGGTTCTTGAAGCTCTTGCGCTGATGGTCGCCGCC
>JBIQHO010000268.1:0-4954 GCA_044508545.1 Bradyrhizobiaceae bacterium
CTGTCGGGAGGCATGTTCGCGCTCGCGGCGGCCATCAAGGTCTTTCCGGTCGCCGTGCTGCCCTACCTGCTATGGCGCCGCCGCTGGGCCAGCGCGGCGAGCATGGTCGCGTGCCTTGGCATTTTCCTGTTTCTGGTGCCGGCCCCGATCCGTGGCTTCGAGCGCAATGTCTCGGAGCTTGCTACATGGTATCGCGGCATGGTGGGCTCGAACTCGGAGCAGGGGTTCGGGCAGCGCGACGCCCAGAACTGGTCCTGGGTCAACCAGTCCATCGTCGCCGTCACGCATCGCCTGGTGCGCTCCGTGAATTACAACCAGATCGATCCGGCCAAACCGGCGCAGTACATGAATGTCGTCGATCTCGATTACAAGACGGCGAACTGGATCGTGCTGGCCGTCTTTGCCGCGCTCGGGCTGGGCTTCATCGGCATTATCCCGGCGCGATCGAAGATGACGC
This sequence comes from Bradyrhizobiaceae bacterium, assembly GCA_044508545.1. Lineage (GTDB taxonomy): Bacteria > Pseudomonadota > Alphaproteobacteria > Rhizobiales > Xanthobacteraceae > Nitrobacter. Next base: position 458 of record JBIQHO010000268.1, read on the forward strand.
CGGGATCGACCGCCGAGGAAGTCGGAATTCTGTTCTGCCTGATGACGATCGCATCGCCCCTGGCGCGTCAGTATTACTTCGTGTGGTTGTTTTTTCCGATCACCGTGCTGTTTCATCGCGCCGCGTTCGATCCCCGGCCGAAGGCGCGGGCGATGTCGGGCGCGGCGCTGGGACTATCGTTTATGCTGATGGCGCTGTCGCTGCCGTTTTTCCCGAAGATTCTTCAAGCCGCCGGAAATAACCTCGCTGCGACGTTTATTTTGATCGCCGCGCTGGCGTGGCACATCCGTCGTCCGTTACCGGCGCGCGTTCCGCATTCATCCGCGCTACCAGAAAAATCCGATGAAAAATTCTGAAAGATACGACCCGCAACGCGAGGGAAAACAAATGTCCGGCACATCCCGACTGCAAACGGTCCTCGACCATATCGACGCCGATTTCGACAACAGCCTGGAACGGCTGTTCGCGCTGCTGCGCATCAAGTCGATCTCCGCTGATCCGGCATTCGCCGGCGATTGCAAGGCGGCGGCTGATCATCTCGCAGCTGATATAGCGACGCTGAAATTTGCCACTGAAGTCCGCCCCACCGCGGGCCATCCCGCGATCGTCGCCAAAAGCAATGGCAACACCGGATCGCGTCCGCACGTCCTGTTCTATGGCCATTACGACGTCCAGCCGGTCGATCCGCTGGATTTGTGGCATCGGCCGCCGTTCGAACCGGTGGTGACGAACCATGCCGACGGCCGCAAGATCATCGTGGCGCGCGGCGCGGAGGACGACAAGGGCCAGTTGATGACGTTCGTCGAGGCCTGTCGCGCCTGGATGTCGGTGGCGGGCTCGCTGCCGCTCGACGTGACGATGCTGATCGAGGGCGAGGAGGAGGTTGGCTCGAAAAACTTCGGCCCGTTCCTCGAACAGAACAAGGGCGACCTTGCCGCGGACTTCGCTTTGGTGTGCGACACTGGCATGCTGGATCCCGACACGCCGGCGATCACCACCTCGCTGCGCGGGCTGGTCTATGAGGAAGTGATCATCAAGGCCGCGAACCGCGACCTGCATTCCGGCCTTTTCGGCGGCGGCGCGCAAAACCCGATCCGGGTGCTGACCCGTATTCTCGGCGGTCTTCATGACGACAACGGCCGCATCACGCTTCCCGGCTTCTATGATGGCGTGAAGGACCTGCCGGAGGACATCCGCGCGCAATGGGCGAAACTCGGTCTGACGGCGGACAGGATCCTGAAGCCGATCGGACTCTCGATTCCGGCGGGCGAAAAAGACCGTCTGCTGATCGAGCAGCTCTTGTCGCGGCCGACCTGCGACATCAACGGGATCGTCGGCGGCTACACCGGTGAGGGCTCCAAGACGGTGATCCCGGCTCAGGCGTCGGCCAAGGTCTCGTTCCGCCTCGTCGAGGGTCAGGAGCCCGAAAAGATACGCGACGCCTTCCGTGCCTACGTGAAGGCGTGCGTGCCTGCGGACTGCTCGGCCGAGTTCCTGGACCACGCCGGCGCGCCCGCGATCGCGCTCGACTGGACCATGAAGCCGCTGGCCGCCGCGAAGCGGGCGTTGACCGACGAATGGAACAAGGAGGCGTTGCTGATTGGCTGCGGCGCGTCGATTCCGATCGTCGCGGATTTCAAGAAGACGCTGGGCCTCGACACCGTGCTGGTCGGCTTCGGCCTGGAGGACGACAACATCCATTCGCCGAACGAGAAATACGACCTGAAGAGTTTCCACAAGGGCATCCGCTCATGGGCGCGGATCCTTGCCGCGCTGGCCGAACCGCCGCGCTGAAGCGATCCTTATGCGCGCGTGAAAACGCCGCCCGGAATTGGACGGCGTTTGAGGTCATGTGCAGAGGGTGACGGCGTGAACCTACATCAATTCCGTCGTCGGGCAAGATATGGATTAAAGGGGGTGGAGCGGTGCTTTGCCCGCAGCCCGCTCAAAGACTGGATTCGATCAAAATCATCGTGATCGAGCGCGTCGTGGTCGTCTTTCCGGCCATGGTCCGTCGCCGGCTTGTTCGGATTGAACCATTGGCGCCCTTCGATTGTTGATTTTTGCCGCCATATCCGGCACTGCCGGCGACGAATTGGCGGCTGGCGAGGCGCATCCAATGCCGCTATCGTCACCGGCTGGCGCGAGGCGGCGGAGCTTGAGTGATGAGAATGCTTTTGGTCGTGGGGATCGGCGTGTTCGTGGCCGGTCTGGTGGCCGCCGCCTTCGGACTTCCTGTCAAGGAATTCTCCTTCGGCAATACCCTGATCCTGTCCGGCGCGGTCGTTTCCTGCACCGGACTGATCATGATCAGCCTGTCGCTCGTGGTTCGTGAGTTGCAGGCGGCGACGGACCGGTTGTATTCCGAAACGGCTGCTGCCGATCGCGGCGTCAGTTTTCCCGCGTCGATTCCGCCGGGCAGGGGCGTTGGGGACAACTTCCCGCCGTGGGATGCCGATCAGGGCGCGCTGAACGCGGCAAGCGGTCCGCCAGGAACGGCGTCCGCCCGATCGGCGCGCTGGCAGGCGGACATGCTCCGCGATCGCGTTGCTATCGGTGCCGTCCCGGACATCGCCGTGCCGGAGTTCCCGGCACCCCCCGGTACGACGTCATCACCGAAACCGCGGCGCAATTTTCTGTTCGCGTCGTCCATGAGAGAAGAGCGGGAGCGTGCGGAACCATCCGCTCCGGGCGGCTTGTCTCCGCCTGCGACGCGCGCTCCGGAGCCCGAGGTGTCGCGGGTGTCATTTGATGACGCCCGGGCGCGGCCGGAGCGGTCGCGTTCCGAGCCCGGCAGCGCACCGCCCGCGTCGGCGTCCGCCGGCGTCCGCGGCGCCGGTTCTGCGGTCAGCGTGCTGAGGTCCGGCGTCGTCGACGGGATGGCCTATTCGCTTTATTCCGACGGGACCATCGAAGCGCAACTGCCGGAGGGCATGATGCGGTTCGCGTCGATCGATCGACTGCGCGCGCATCTCGATCAGGGATCCGACCGGCCCTCCCGGGTCTGATCCAGCGGCGTCGAGTCCGACTCCGGCCTCATCCTGTCCGAAAACCGGTTTCCACTTTTCGCGATCGTACTCTGATAAATTCGCGCGCGTGCGCGGCGTTCTTGCCATGCCGGCCTTGTCATGCCCGTGGCAATCCGCTCATACTTGCCGTGTAAAGGCAGGTTTTGATCGTCATTCCGAGCGTATCGATGCTGCTTTACGACCGGAAAATTGGGATTATGAGCGATACAGCAGGCAAGAGTTTTCTCGATCTCACGGCGGAGATCGTATCGGCCTACGTCAGCAACAACACGACACCGGCATCGGAAATTCCCGCGCTTATAAGCCAGGTGTATGCCGCGCTGACCCGGGTGTCTTCCGGCCGGGGCGAATCGCCGGCAGAGCCGGCCAGGCCCGCCGTTCCGGTCAAGAAATCGATGACGGCCGACTATCTGATCTGTCTGGAAGACGGCAAACGCTTCAAATCGCTCAAGCGTCATCTGCGGACGCAGTACAATATGAGCCCCGAGCAATATCGGGATAAGTGGAAGCTGCCTGCGGATTATCCCATGGTGGCTCCGAATTATGCGGTGACGCGGTCGCAACTGGCCAAAAACATGGGACTTGGCCAGCAGCGCCGGCGGCGGAAATAACGTCAACCATCTTCGGGCGAATTATTCCCCGGGGCTTGACCGGCGAGGAATACCGGCCCGCGTGAAAACCCGTCAAAACGAATGCCCTGCCTCTGATTCCGGCGGAACCGGAAAATATTTCCGCATTTGGTGTGACCGCGTGTTAGGAATAATATCTGAATCGTCCGAGACAACTCGGCCTGATGCACTGTTTTTCTTTGAAAAATGTTATCCTCGGGGATAGAGGAGCTTGTAGGGTATGTGAATATAATCCTATAAAAGGAGGCTCCTTCCATGCTTCTGACCTGTCCGATCACGCCGCCCGCAACCGTCCGGCCGCCGCCTCCAAAGAAGATCTGTGACGGTATCGTGGCGCTGGTGGCTGACGAATTCGGGCTCGATGCCGCAAGCGTCATGTCGCCCACGCGCGGCTCTCCGCGCGCCGCATATGCCAGGCAGGTCGCGATGTATCTGGCGCATGTCGGTTTCGCCCTGAGTTTCGAAGCGATCGGACACGCCTTCGACCGCGACCGCACCACGGTTTCCCACGCGTGCCGCGTTGTCGAAGACAGCCGCGACGACGAGCAACAGGACCGCCGTCTCGCGCTGCTCGAAACGAAATGCGCGGCTCCCGATGCCCGCCTCGATGGAACGCCCGATGTCGGCCTCTGATCGCGGCGTCGGCAAGTCGACGCGTCGGCCGAAGAGCGGCAGGGCCGAAATCGTCGATCGGTTTCGCGCGCAGCATCTGGCGCTTGCCGAGCGCGAAATCATGACCGATGCAGGTGTTGCGACCGTGATGGCCAACGACAGCGAGAGTCCGCTCGCCTGGCTGGCGCGCCGCAAGGGTCGCGATGGCTGTGCGATGATCAGCCGCG
>JBIQHO010000269.1:0-4946 GCA_044508545.1 Bradyrhizobiaceae bacterium
TCTTCGCCGGAGCCTTTTCCGCGGTCGTCTTGGCCGACGTCTTCGAATCGGCCTTTTTCTTCGCGGTCTTGGGCGCCTCGTCGCCCTCGCCCTCGCCTCCGGCCGGCTCGACGACCTTTTCCTTCTTGGGGCGCGGTCCGATTGTCGGGGCCTTGCCGTCAGCCAGGATCTCGGTGATCCGCAGCACCGTGATCTCGTCGCGATAACCGCGCTTGCGTTTCGAATGCTTGCGGCGGCGCTTCTTGAACGCGATCACCTTCGGACCGCGCTTGTGCTGCAGCACTTCCGCAGCGACCGAGGCTCCCGCCACCGTGGGGACGCCGAGCACCGGCGTGTCGCCGCCGAGCACCAGAACCTCGCCAAGCTGCACGATCGTTCCGACCTCGCCGGCGATCTTGCCAATCTCGAGCACATCATCCGGAACGACGCGATATTGGCGGCCGCCGGTTTTGATGACTGCGAACATCGTTCTATTCCTTCGTGTTCGATCCCGGCCTCGGACTGATCCGGGCCGGCTTTTTGTCAGTCGCTAGGTCGAGAGCATGTTCGAACGACAAACCGGATGCCGCTTTGCCCTGAAATGCCCGATGGGTTTTTCACGCAACCGGGGACATGCCCTTGCGGTCACACAAAAACAAGCGGCGCCAAGGGTACCCCTGCGCCGGCTGCGCGACTTATAGCCGCCAAAGGCGGGGAGTCAAGGCGCGGGGCGCGAGAAGCGGCCAATTATCAGCGATTCGGCGATCGTCCTTCCCGCTTCCGATCGATGACCATGAAACAAAAAGGTTCCCTGACCGTTGATCCCCGCCAAATCGACCAGCGAGCGGGGCAACGATGGCTGATGACACTTTGACGACGGCGGGTATCGGCAAGCACGGGGTTCTGCGGCTGCCATCGGTGGATGTCGACAGCTACAACATCGAATTAAAGGACGACGACGGCTTTCTCGGGGATCGCGCCTGCAAGGGCGCCTTCCGCAGGATCCTCGACGGCCTGCGCAAACCGCTGAAGAAAAATGGCGACGACCCGCTCGGCAAGACCCCGTCCCAGGCAATCGCCAAGGGCTCGCTCGACGAGGCTCTGACCGGCGACGATATCGAGGCCGCCGCCCTGGTGCATGGCGCCATCGAGGAGTTCGCGCAGGAGCTCGCCTATGTGACGGGACGTTTCCTCAAGACCAAGGCATGGGCCGATACTGAGCGCATCGTGGTCGGTGGCGGCTTCCGCAAGAGCCGGGTCGGCGAGATCGCGATCGCCCGCGCCGACCTGTTGCTGAAAAGCGAGGGCCACAAGGTCCATTTGATCCCGATTCGCTTCGATCCCGACGAGGCCGGGCTGATCGGCTGCCTGCATCTGGCGCCGTCGTGGATCTTCGAGGCGTTCGACAGCATCCTGGCGGTCGACATCGGCGGCACCAACATCCGCTGCGGCGTGGTCGAGACCCGCTGGAAAAAGGCCGCCGACCTCTCCAAGGCCGGGGTGTGGAAATCCGAACTGTGGCGTCATGCCGACGATGAGCCGACCCGCGAGGGTGCGGTGAAAAAGCTCGTGAAAATGCTCAAGGACCTCATTTCGCAGGCGGACAAGGAGGGACTGAAACTCGCGCCGTTCATCGGCATTTCCTGCCCGGGCGTGATCGACGAGGACGGCTCGATCGAGAAAGGCGCGCAGAATCTTCCCGGCAACTGGGAGAGCAGCCGATTCAACCTGCCGGGATCGCTGATCGAGGCCATTCCCGAGATCGGCGGCCACGACACCACCGTGCTGATGCACAATGACGGCCTGGCGCAGGGCCTGAGCGAAATGCCCTACATGCAGGATGTCACCCGCTGGGGCGTTCTGACCATCGGCACCGGCCTTGGCAACGCGCGTTTCACCAATCGCAAGAAGGACAACAAGAAAGAAAAGAAGTCCGACGACGGCAAGGACAAGAAGGACAAGAAAGCGAAGGACTGACAAACCGCCCGCGCATGGCCCTTTCGCTGCCTGGCCGCCCCGCCCGGATATGCCGTGGCGCCGACGTCCCGACAAAGTAACCTTGATTGGTGAGGTTAAAACCAGGATCGCGTTGCCGGTTTGGCAAAGACCGCTACGGTCGCATGGCCGCGCAGGTGGTCCGCGAAGCCGCACTTCCGGCCACGATTTTAATGACGCGGCACGGGACCGCCGGTTATTATCGCGTCCGGCGGTCCCACTTCCAGTACGCCGGGCGGGCCCCTCCCCTGGCAGCCGGCTCCGGCCACCCCGATCATGTTTGGGTTTTGCATTTGAGCGGGCGGCGATGTATCAAGGCGCGCGTTTCTTCCTGCGAACGGTGTCCGCTTCGTGTGAAACACGCTAAAGGCGGTCCACCGTCGGCGTGGTCCCCTTGGAGAGGTGGCAGAGTGGTCGAATGCACCGCACTCGAAATGCGGCATAGGTGCAAGCCTATCGGGGGTTCGAATCCCTCCCTCTCCGCCAATTAAAAGGGCCGATTCGCAGACGGCTCCCCGAAAAGGGCTATTTTCGTGCTCCGCGACGCCTCACCCGGGGCGGATATCTGTCCGCACCCAGTTTGTCTTAATAAAGTACCAGCCATCCTTGGCCACTGCGCCTAGCGCTTTCAAGCCCCGGATCCTTCGGCAGTGAAAAAGCGGAGGTAGCGAATATCCGCCTTGCTGCTGGCGGTGGCCCCATCGTCCGCGCGCCCCGGCCAAAGCTCTGGCGCAGCAACTTACCACAATCGTTCACGCGGTCTGCGCCGCGACTGCCGATATCAGGAACGCAGCACCGAGGGTCTGTTTCAATAGCGTTGAATCAGACTCGTCGCTTATTCTTTTGTTTGAGCATGATCTTTTCCGAAAGCCGGTTCCCACTTTTCAGGATCATGCTTTAGTGCGACATGAGAACAGGAACCGTCATCGCCGACAGTATGCCGAGTGTTGCTCCGCCACGTATGAACTCGCGCAGGCGGGAATGTCCGTAGCCGCCCATCACGAGCATGCTCGCCGAACTGTCGGCAACGTGCGATAGAATGATATTCGGCACATCGATATCAGCGGCAGGCGTCCTTCTCACTTCGATCTTGATATCGTGCCGGGCAAGATGCCTGCCGATTTGAATGCCGCCGCCGACGCTTTCATGAGCGGTCTTTTCATTCTCGACGATAAGCAGTTCGACGACGTTGGCTTTCCTCAACAACGGCAGCGCGTCGTTGACGGCACGCGCTGCGACCCGACTACCATTCCAACAGCACACGACCCGTTCGAGCTTCAACATCTCCTTCTGGATATAAGGAACGACAATGAGCGGCCTGCCAGAATCAAACAGCGTTGCTTCGATCAGGTCGCTGTTATTGATGCCACTATAATCGTCCGATTGCATGATGATGCTGAGATCGAAACACCGCGCCATCTCCGAAAACGCCTTGGGCGGCCCAAATTCGGTCTGCAAGACCAGCCGCGGTTCAGCCGAAAGACCGTCCCGCTTCAGAGCCGCCTCAAAGCGGTTGATTGCGCCACGCGCAGCCGTTTCACTTGCAGCGAAGAGATCGGCAAGGACGCCTGCTGGGAAGTTCGGAACGATATAATTTGGAATCTCTGCCGCAAAGGCAAAGGACACTCCCGTCAGATGAGCGGCAAACATATCGGCTGTCGAAGCCGCAAAGTCACGAACGATATCCCGGGATGGATCGCGCTCCAGATGGAGAATGATGTCCTTGATCATCTGGCTTTCTTTCAATCGCTATATTTTGCGGAAATAATAAGGTGCTGACATCGGATCGATTTGACGTATCTCAAAGCTGACCGTGGCTTCTGGGCTTCGACGCTTTGACCTTGGTCAACAAGACAGGGCTGCGCTCTGTTAGAATATCCGGCAAGTTTTTAACCCTTTCCCGCAGGCACGGTAATGCGCATTGTCAACTCATCGCTGCTTTTGGCGCTATCCGTAAGCTTCACCTTGGGATCAGCGCAACGCATTGAGGCCGCCAATATCGAGCAAGGCCGGCGGCTGGCGCTGCTTTATTGCGCCAGATGCCACGCAATCGACAAGGTGAGCCCCAGCCCGCTTCGGATTGCGCCGCCATTTCGCAGCCTGCACAAGCGCTATCCCGTCGAGGCGCTAGAGGAAGCGCTCGCCGAAGGAATCATGACCGGGCATCCCAGCATGCCACAATTTCAGTTCGAGCCTGACCAGATCAATGATTTCATCGCGTTTCTAAAAACTTTGGAATAATTCGCGCCGCCACCTGCAACGTGCCGCATATTTATCTGTCGATGAAATTCATGCGGCTTAGAACGTTTTCGAGCGAAGTGGCTACCGGTTCGCGTGAAGAAACGCGTCAGAGACAGGTTAAGCCGCGTACGACATCACGCATGCGGCAGGCAATGCATCGATACCACGGCCTCATGGCCTGGCGGAGTTGCCTAGACGCTGTACCTGCCGATGAGAATCACTTGGTCCAAAGAAAGTTTGACGCATCCAAAGAGAGTCTGCGACGACCTCAAGGTTGCGTGGCAGGCTCGAATGTCTGGTTGCTGAATGGAGAAGATGTGGGCACCTTTATCACGATAAAGCCGCGGCCGATCGCCTGATGACAACCGTTGCATGCCGCCGTCAACTCAACGAAAGCGGCAGAGAACTTTCTGGGATCTTTCGCCTGGATAGCCTCGCCAAGCCGTCGAACCGGCTCCGCTACAATCGTCATATCCGTAACCGGAATCCCGGGATAGAGCGTGGCCGCATCCTGAAAGCTCTCCTTGATCTGATCCAGTTCATAGGCGGCAAGCTCCCAGTTCCGCAGCTTGCCCGCAAACGACAGCTTGATGTGGCGAAGCTGCGTCGCTCCCATGATGTCGCCAAGATGCGGAATATAGTTTGACTTGGAAAACCCGCCCGGTGGCTGCGCAGCAGCCAATGATGTCAGGATCGCTCCAGCGCACGAGAGGGCGATCAACAGACGAGAC
>JBIQHO010000270.1:0-4945 GCA_044508545.1 Bradyrhizobiaceae bacterium
CCGAGCGCGATGATGATGAACAGCGCGCAGCGTTCGGCCATGTGGCCGCCCTCGACGTCCCAGTCCTGCGTGGTCGAGGCGCCGAGGCGTGGCGTGTGAAACCGCATCGCCGGGCCGGCATATTCGATCGCGAGCGCGACCAGCCATAGGACTATGCGAACATTGCCGTCGGCCAGCCCGCCCGCGATCCAGAACACCGCGCTCGCGACGAGCCAGGTCAGGATGCGGATGAAGTTGTTGCGCTGGCCGACCGCCGTCGCCGGCACCGACCAGAGGAAGAACAGCGTCCGCCCGACCTGCATCGCGGAATAGGCGGCTGCGAATGTCAGGCCGCGATTGTCGAAAGCCCTGGGGATCGAGGTCGACAGCAAGAGGCCGCCGAGCATCAACCCGAACAGCATGATCCGCACCGGCGCGCGGTCGGGGTCGAGCCAATTAGTCGTCCAAGAAGTAAAGACCCAGACCCACCACACCGCCAGCATCAGCATGGCGACTTGCAGCACGCCGAGCGGCGTGAAGTGCGCGAGCAGCGTGTGGGAGATTTGCGTGATCGCGAAGACGAACACCAGGTCGAAGAACAGTTCGACGTAGGTCACGCGGTTGTGCTGGTCAGGGCTGCGTTCCCGCAGAAGCCTGCCATCGTCGTTGGCGCGCGGCATCACCCGCTCTGCGACGGCGCGTCGGGAACTACTCCGGCACGCCGGTCTGCAACGCCAGTGCGTGAAGCACGCCGCCCATCTGTCCCTTCAGGGACTGATAGACGATCTGATGCTGCTGCACGCGGGACTTGCCGCGAAACGACTCGGAGATCACGGTGGCCGAGTAATGGTTGCCGTCGCCGGCGAGGTCCTGGATCGTCACCTGGGCGTCCGGAATCGCCTCCTTGATCATCGACTCGATTTCCCGCGCTTCCATCGGCATCAGAGTGTCTCCCAAATCCGCCACATCCCGGAATCGCCGCGACGGCAGTTCAACTTAATATGGCAATCTCGTCACGTCACACAGTTCGATCCCATACTCGCACGAACTTTGCCAATCGCAAGAGCGAAGGTAACCGCGCGGACCCAGCGCCGGCTTGCGGCACGCGCTACGTGCTGTGAGCCGCGGTCACCCTTTTCCGGCCATATAGTCCGGCAGCCAGCTTTCAAAACCGTGCTGCAAGGCCTTGACGGCGACGGCGCACTCGCCGGCGACGGCGATCTCGCGCCCGCCGGTCAGGCCGATCTGGACGCAGGGCACCCCGACCGCCCTGAGCTTGGTGAATACGCTCAGCAGGTCCTTTTCATGCACGGTGACGATGTAGCGCGCCTGATCCTCGCCGAACCACCAGGCATGCGGCACGATCGCTTCCGGCGCGGCATCGAGAACGGCGCCGATGCCGCTCGCCATCGCCATTTCCGCCAGCGCCACCAGGAGTCCGCCGTCGGAGACATCATGCACGGCGGTAGCGGTGCCGGCATGGATCATGCCGCGCACCACATCGCCATTGCGCTTTTCCGCGGCGAGGTCGACCGGCGGCGGCGCGCCCTCCTCGCGGCCGCAGAGGTCGCGCAGATACGCCGCCTGGCCAAGGCAGCCCTGCGTGTCGCCGATCAGCAGGATCGGATGTCCCTCGGCCTTGAAAGCGAGCGAAGCGGACCTGGTGAAATCATCGAGCAGGCCGACGCCGCCGATCGAGGGCGTCGGCAGGATGCCGCGGCCGTTGGTCTCATTATAAAGGGAGACGTTGCCGGACACGACCGGGAACTCCAGCGCGGTGCAGGCTTCCGAAATACCCTTCAGGCAACCGACGAACTGGCCCATATTCTCGGGCCGTTCCGGATTGCCGAAGTTCAGGTTGTCGGTGATCGCGAGCGGACGGCCGCCGACGGCGGTGATGTTGCGCCAGGCTTCCGCGACCGCCTGCTTGCCGCCTTGATAAGGATCGGCCTCGCAATAGCGCGGCGTCACATCGACCGTGAGCGCAAGCCCCTTCGGCCCGTCCTGCACGCGCACGACGGCCGCGTCACCGCCCGGACGCTGCACGGTGTTGCCGCCGATCACATGATCGTACTGCTCCCACACCCAGCGCTTCGAGCAGAGTTCCGGCGTCGCGACCAGCTTCTCCAGCGCGTCAGCCACCGACAGCGGCGGCGCGACATCGCGGGCATGGACGACGGGCAGTTGCGGCGACGGCACATGCGGCCGATCGTACAGGGGCGCTTCCGATTCAAGCTCCTTGATCGGCAGGTCGGCCATTACGTCGCCGCCATGCTTCACAACGAAACGCTTGCTCGGCGTGGTATGGCCAACGATAGCGAAATCGAGGCCCCACTTGCGGAAGATCGCCTCCGCTTCCTCCTCCTTCTCGGGCTTGAGCACCATGAGCATGCGCTCTTGCGATTCCGAGAGCATCATCTCGTAGGCGCTCATGCCGGTCTCGCGCGTCGGCACGCTGTCGAGATCGAGATCGACGCCGAGGTCACCCTTGGCGCCCATCTCCACCGCCGAACAGGTCAGCCCCGCCGCGCCCATGTCCTGGATCGCGACGACGCAGCCCTTCGCCATGATTTCGAGACAGGCCTCCAGCAGCAGCTTTTCGGCGAAGGGATCGCCGACCTGCACGGTCGGACGCTTCTCCTCGCTGTCATCGTCGAATTCGGCCGACGCCATGGTGGCGCCGTGAATGCCGTCGCGGCCGGTCTTGGAGCCGAGATAGACGATCGGCATGTTCACGCCGGACGCCGCCGCATAGAAAATCTTGTCGGCGTCGGCGAGGCCGACCGCCATGGCGTTGACCAGAATGTTGCCGTCGTAACGGGTGTGGAAGCGCACCTGCCCGCCGACGGTCGGCACCCCAAATGAATTGCCATAGCCGCCGACGCCCGCGACCACGCCCGACACCAGATGCCGCGTCCTGGGATGCGAGGGATCGCCGAAGCTCAGCGCGTTGAGGCAGGCGATGGGGCGCGCGCCCATGGTGAAGACGTCACGCAGGATGCCGCCGACGCCGGTGGTCGCGCCCTGATAGGGCTCGATATAGCTCGGGTGGTTGTGGCTCTCCATCTTGAAGACCACCGCCTGCCCGTCGCCGATGTCGATGACGCCGGCGTTCTCGCCCGGTCCCTGGATCACCCACGGCGCTTTGGTCGGCAGCCCGCGCAGATGGATGCGGGAGGATTTGTAGGAGCAATGCTCGTTCCACATCGCCGAGAAGATGCCGAGTTCGGTGAAGGTCGGCGTCCGGCCGAGCAGCTTGAGAATGCGCTCGTACTCGTCCGGCTTGAGGCCGTGCGAAGCGACGAGTTCGGGAGTGATCTGGGGTTCGTTAGATTGCATGAACAAAAATGTCGGCGTTTCTCACGCCGCCCGCTCCAGATGCGCGACGAGACCTGCGAACAGCCCGCGGCCGTCGGTGCAGCCCATGACGTCTTCGACGTGGTTTTCCGGATGCGGCATCATGCCGAGCACATTGCCGCGCTCGTTGATGATGCCGGCGATCGACTGCGCCGCGCCGTTGATGTTGTGAGTGTCGCCGATCTCGCCGGACGGCGAGCAATAGCGATAGAGCACGCGGCCCTCGCCTTCGAGGCGGCGGACGGTCTCTTCATCGGCGGCGTAATTGCCCTCGCCGTGGGCGACCGGCACGCGGATCACCTGACCGGCATTGTAGCCGCGCGTGAATGGCGTGTCCGAGCGTTCGACCCGCAGGTGCACGTCATGGCAGATGAACTTCAGCCGCGCGTTGCGCATCAGGATACCCGGCAGCAGGCCGGATTCGCAGAGAATCTGGAAGCCGTTGCAGACGCCGAGCACGAGACCGCCTCGAGAGGCAAAGGCGCGCACCGCGTCCATGACCGGCGCGCGCGCGGCGATGGCGCCACAGCGAAGATAATCGCCGTAGGAAAACCCGCCGGGCACCACGACGAGATCGGTGCCTTCAGGCAGCGCGGTTTCCGCGTGCCAGACCATGGCGGGCTCGCGCCCGGACACGAGCCGCAAGGCGCGCGCCATGTCGCGCTCGCGGTTGATGCCGGGAAAGACGAGAACTGCGGATTTCATCTGCCGGATCCGCAAGCGTGACGTCCTTTGACCAAACAAGCCTCCGTCATGCCCGTGCTTGTCGCGGGCATCCACGTCTTGACTGCGGCTTGGCAAGACAGACGGGGATGGCCGGGAACCCGGTCATGACGAGAGTGGAGCTTCTGCCTGCCCGGCATCGCCTAACCCAGTACCTCGACGCGATAATTCTCAATCACGGTGTTGGCCAAGAGCTTGTCGGCGGCGGCCTTGAGCACGGCCTCGGCCTCGGCCTTGTCCGCGCCGGCGAGTTCGATATCGAACACCTTGCCCTGGCGCACGCTGGCGATGCCGTCGACGCCGAGCGACTTCAGCGCGCCCTCGATCGCCTTGCCCTGCGGATCGAGAATGCCGGTTTTCAACGTAACGGTGACGCGCGCTTTCATCTTGAAACGTAACCCATCTGCTTCCCCTCTCCCCTTACGGGAGAGGGTGGTCCGAATGTCGCCGGCGGCATGCGGACCGAGTGAGGGGTCGCTCCAAATGCCGAACCAGTCCCCTCACCCGGCTCGGATGCTCGCCACCCTCTCCCGCAAGGAGAACGGGATTTACCCCTTCACCAGCACCGGGCCGGAGCCGACGGGACGTTCGTTTTCCATCAGGATGCCGAGCCGCTTCGCAACTTCGGTGTAGGCTTCCACCAGCCCGCCAAGATCGCGGCGGAAGCGGTCCTTGTCGAGCTTCTCGTTCGACTTGATGTCCCACAGCCGGCACGAATCGGGCGAAATCTCATCGGCGACGACGATCCGCATCATCTCGTTCTCGAACAGACGGCCGCATTCCATCTTGAAATCGACCAGGCGGATACCGATGCCGAGAAACAGCCCGGTGAGGAAATCGTTGACGCGGATCGCCAGCGCCATGATGTCGTCGATCTCCTGCGGCG
>JBIQHO010000271.1:0-4930 GCA_044508545.1 Bradyrhizobiaceae bacterium
CTCCTGCCAAGGAGGAACACGTCGCATGAACGCGATCAAACTGCATCCGCTGAAAAAACTGGAAATCATTCTCGCGGGCGAGCACAAGGAATTCGCCACCGATTTGCTCGATCGCGCCGGAGTCAAGGGCTACACCATCGTCGGCAATCTGTCGGGCAAGGGCAGTCACGGCCTGTATGGAGGGCACCTGATGTTCAACGAGGACGACGTCCTCATCATGATCATCGCCGCCGTACCGCAAAGCTTGGCCGATTCGCTACTCGACGGATTTCAGCCGTTTTTTGACGCCCACTCTGGTGTGATTTTTGTCAGTGACATCCATGTTGGCCGCCCGGTCAAGTTTATGGCGTAGCGGGGCGGGCCGGGGGTGCTTGGGCGAGGCCAGCCGGCGCGCCTGCTCAGTGAGGAACGTCAGGAAGGACTGCGCCACCGCCGATAGCCGCTTGCCCTTGCGGTGCACGACGAACCATTGCCGTACGATCGGAAAGCTCTCCACGTCGAGAGTGACCAAACGGCGTGTTGCCAGTTCCAGCTCCAGGGTGTGCAGCGACAGAATGCCCAGCCCCAGCCCGGCTTCAACCGCCTGCTTGATGGCCTCATTGCTGCTCATCTCCATTACCGAATGGAATTCCACGCCATGACGGGAGAAATGTCGCTCGGCGGCATGGCGTGTGCCCGAGCCGGGCTCGCGTGTAATGAACGGCTGGCAACCCAGTTGCGCCAACGGAATTTGCCGGCGTTCGGCCAGGGGATGCGTGGGCGAGGCGATGACCATCAGTGGGTTGTCGAGGAATCCGCGCGCGACGAGCTCCGCGTCCTGGGGCGGTTGCCCCATGATCGCCAGATCCCGGTTTGAAGCCGAGAGCGTCTCGAGGATATGCGTCTGGTTGGACACCTGGAGCCGCACCTGCACCTTGGCGTGACAGGCGCAGAAGGCTGCAATCAGCTTGGGCATGAAATAGTTGGCCGTGCTGGCCACAGTGAGGTCGAGTTCCCCGCGATGAATACCACGGAACTCCTCCATCGCAGACGTGAGATCGCGCATCTTGGCACTGATGAGCGTGGCGTGGCGATGCAACTCGCGACCGGCGTCGGTCGGCTGGATCTGTTTTCCGACCTGGTCGAACAGCGGTACGCCGATCTGTTCTTCCAGGTGTCGCATTTGCATCGAGACCGCTGGCTGGGTCAGGTGTAGCGCGTCGGCTGCGCGCGTAAAGCTCCGCTGACGCACCACCGCGTCGAAGATCTGAAGCTGCCGGAGTGTCAGGTACATGGTTTGATGCATAAGCCATCCTAATGCATCTAATCAAAAATAACAATTCGCGTTTATGCGGACACTTCTTTATCACGACTCGTGAATCGACGGGCTGTGCTGAAAATACACGAACGTCATCCCCGGGCTGAGTGGGGGGTGGCCCCGCATCGCGGTAGGTCCTCGCCCGTTCGCCACCGCAAAAGCGCGCATGAAGGAGTCCTCGAATATGGCAGTCAAAACCTACCAGGCCGGCGTCACGGAATATCGGCAAAGCTATTGGCAGCCGGATTACGCGCCTCTCGACACCGATATCTTGGCATGTTTCAAGATTACGCCGCAGCCGGGGGTGGATCGCGAAGAGGCGGCGGCGGCGGTGGCTGCGGAGTCATCCTGCGGCACCTGGACCACGGTGTGGACCGACCTGCTGACCGACCTCGACTACTACAAGGGACGCGCCTATCGCCTCGAGGACGTGCCGGGCGACGATACGTGCTTTTATGCTTTCATTGCCTATCCCATCGACCTTTTCGAGGAAGGCTCGGTCGTCAACGTGTTCACCTCGCTGGTGGGCAACGTGTTCGGGTTTAAGGCTGTCCGCGCGCTGCGGCTGGAGGATCTGCGCTTCCCCATCGCCTACGTGAAGACCTGCGGTGGTCCGCCCCACGGCATTCAGGTCGAGCGCGACAAGCTCAACAAATACGGCCGCCCGCTGCTGGGCTGCACCATCAAGCCCAAGCTCGGCCTGTCCGCCAAGAACTACGGCCGCGCCTGCTACGAAGCGCTGCGTGGCGGTCTGGACTTCACCAAGGACGACGAGAACATCAACAGCCAGCCATTCATGCGCTGGCGCGACCGTTTCGATTTCGTGATGGAGGCGGTCCAGAAAGCCGAGCAGGAAACCGGCGAACGGAAGGGCCACTATCTCAACGTGACCGCGCCCACGCCCGAGGAAATGTACAAGCGCGCCGAGTACGCCAAGGAAATCCGCGCTCCGATCATCATGCACGATTACCTCGCCGGCGGCCTTTGCGCCAATGCGGGTCTGGCGAACTGGTGCCGCAACAACGGAATGCTGCTGCATATCCACCGCGCCATGCACGCCGTGATCGACCGCAACCCGCATCACGGCATTCACTTCCGCGTGCTGACCAAGATCCTGCGCCTGTCGGGTGGCGACCATCTGCACACCGGCACCGTGGTCGGCAAGCTCGAAGGCGACCGCGCCTCGACCCTGGGCTGGATCGACCTGCTGCGCGAATCCTACGTTCCCGAAGACCGCTCGCGCGGCATCTTCTTCGATCAGGACTGGGGTTCGATGCCCGGCGGCTTCGCCGTTGCATCCGGTGGTATTCACGTTTGGCACATGCCTGCGCTGGTCACGATTTTCGGCGACGACTCGGTGCTGCAATTCGGTGGCGGCACGCTCGGTCACCCGTGGGGCAATGCGGCCGGTGCGCACGCCAACCGCGTCGCGCTCGAAGCCTGCGTCCAGGCGCGCGGCGAAGGCCGTCATCTGGAGAAGGAAGGCAAGGACATCCTCACCGCGGCCGCCGCTCATTCGCCTGAACTGAAGATCGCCATGGAAACGTGGAAAGAGATCAAGTTCGAGTTTGAAACCATGGACAAGCTCGCCATCGCCAACAAGTAACCGCTCCGCCGGCTGCGGTCGGCAGCGCCCTGCGGGGCGCGCCGCCGCCCAGCAGAACTACTTTCGAAAGGACTAAATCATGGCCGTTCAAGCCTACCGCTCGATGAAAAAGTACGAAACCTTCTCCTATCTGCCGCAGATGACGCCCGATCAGGTGCGCCGTCAGATCGCTCACGCCATCGCGCAGGGTTGGAATCCGGCAGTCGAGCACACCGAAAAGGGCACGCCCGCAAAGGCGAGCTACTGGTACATGTGGAAACTGCCGCTGTTCGGCGAGCAGTCCGTCGATACCGTGATGGCCGAGATCGAGGCCTGTCACCGCGAATTTCCGGACCAGATGGTGCGGTTCGTCGCGTACGACAACTACGCCCAGAGCCAGGGCATGGCATTCGTGGTGTATCGCTGATGAGGTGGGCGCTGGAGCTCACTCGTTTCGGCGCCCATGATTTGAACGCGGCGCCGCGCATCGGCGCCGCTCCCTTCCTCGGGTTCTTTGTGCTGAGGTCCGTATGACAAACGTCGCCCCTGGTCATGCCACTGCAACTCTATCCGGCCGTGAACTGGCGCTCCAGCGCCGGCAGGCCATGGCGCGTCACGGCAAGGCCGGGACCGTCAAGGCTGCTCAAACTGAGCGCTCCGCCGCCGATCGCTTTCGGTTGAATGCGGCGCAGATCTCCAACGCCCATCACGGCGGCGTTTCGACGGTGTCTGCGTCAGCGGCATTCACTCAGCCGGCGGCGCAGAAGTCCGCGGCGCGAGCCCGGCGGCAGGCGTTGTCCACTGTTGGTAAGGCGGCGTTGAAGAACGCCGGGCATGGCACGGCAACCCGCCCTGCGGCGCATCTGCGCCCAAGCCGGGCGGCGGCCGAGATGCGTGGCTCCGATTGCGGTTGCGGCGGACAGTGCAGTTGCGGCGGACAATGCGGTTGCAGCCATGGCGCGGAACGCAAGGAGGCAGCGCATATCGAAGCGGTTCAGCGCAGCGCACCGGCGGCGGAGCGTGCAGCGTTGAACGCGCCGGAGGCGACGGGTCGCGCGCTGGCCAAGATGCGCCGCGCCGCGCTGAGTCAGGATGGCAAGAAGGGCCTCAAGCGCGTCGCCCAGGCAACGCGAATCGCTGCCGCGATGCCGGCGCAGGATTGGCAGAGCGCCATGCTCAAAGGCGCAACCGGCCGTCAGGTGGCGATGCAGCGCCGGCTGGTACAGGCGCTGGCGGGTCGGGTCGACAAGACGTCCGGCGCCAGCACCCGCCCGACCGGTCGTATGCGCGCCCGCAACGTGGTCGAAGCGCCGGCCAAGGTCGAGGAGGGGCATACCCTGTCCGGGCAGACCGTCACCGGCACTCAGGTCGAACGCATCTCCAAGGTGACCGGCAATGAGCCGGGCTCCTGCCGCGCGATCACCGGCACCGAATATATTGGCTTCGAGCAGTTCCAGACCCTTTGCGGCACCCGGCCTGAGCCGGCCGCGCCGAAAGTCGCCGTCAGCAGCACGCTGCGCGAGCAACGCATCACCGGCACTGCGCTGGGCCGCTCCCTCAAGACCACCGGTGATGAGCCGGGCGCGTGCCGTCCGGTGACCGGCACCGAATATCTCTCGAGCGAGCGATTCGAGCAGTTCTGTTCGACGCGGCCGTCCGCTCCCCTGGGGAAGGTGGCGTTCACCCGCACCGACAAGGGCCAGACTGTCACCGGCGCGCTGGTCGATCGTCCGCGCCGCGTCACTGGCGTTGAGCACGGCGCCGATCGCGCCGTCACCGGTACGCGTTACAGTCAGGGCGAAACCGATGACGCTCCGCCCAAGGTGGCGGTGACCCACACGGCTGCAGGCAAGCCCGTTACCGGCACAGTGGTCGGCCGCAGCGAGCGGCAGACCGGCGATGAGGCTGGAAGCTGCCGTCCGATTACCGGCACCGAATACCATACTGTTGAGCAGTTCCGCGATTTTTGTCGAACGGCGCCGCCGGGAGGTGCACGAAAGGTCAGCGTGATGTCCACCCGCGACGAGCAAACTGTCTCGGGGACGGCG
>JBIQHO010000272.1:0-4910 GCA_044508545.1 Bradyrhizobiaceae bacterium
GCCACGCCGCCTATTCGACCACGAGATTCGTGAAGAACGGCGCGATAATGTCGGCGCTGGTTGTGCTTTCTTCTTCAAAAGCGTTCACAGTGACGAACTCATTCCGGCATTCGAGGCACTTCCAAAGCTGCTGAATCTGATGCGGGTCCAGACGTTCGTCCCACTCAAGATTGATCAAGCGTGAACCACACCGCGTACAGGTCCCACGGTGATCTTTTGTGATCGATGCCATCGTTGCGCTCCCTATTTATCCAGCCCCCTTTCAGATTACGAGATTACGGGACCGGCTCGCCAGGATGCTGATTTAGGTCAAGGAAAGTACAGCACCGACCCCAATGCATTTCGGCGACCCCGGCCGTTGAACGTGCACGCTCAGGCATTTCCTGACGCAATTGCGAACGCACCCCGCTGCACGCGTTTGCCGAAATTGCTGTCTACAACGCCTTGGCGGTCCACGCGATCATATCCCTGGCGATGCGTCCGAACGCATCATTGAACGCTGCGCTGGCCGCCGCCGGCTCCATTTTATCCAGCTTTTGCTTGTCCTGGAACAGTCGCGCCGCGACCACCTTGCCGTCCTTGCTCAGGATTCGCGCCGACAACCCGATATCGGCAACCGGTTCGGGATCAGTCGAGATCTGGAAGCTCCGGATGTCGATCAGAAGTTGATAATCCGCCTGCACTCCATCCACTGCGCGCAACGGCGCACGGGCAATGTCGTAATTTTCGAAGCTCTCGAGCAGTTTCGCCTGTATCAGCTTTGGAATGTTGTCGGCCCACATCGCCTCGGCGAATTCCGGATATTCCTTGGCCGGCGAAAACAGGAAACGCTGCGTATCAAGCTTGATCACCGCGGTCGGTTCCGGAATGACGAGCTTTCCCTTGAGAGTACGGTCGGGCGAGCTTGGAAAACCGCTCGCCGCGCGGAGGTCATAAGTGATTTTCTGCGCTGCAGAAGCACCTGCTCCTGTCATGCGCTCAAGGCCGGCCACGATGCCATCGAGCTTGCCGGTGTTTCGCGCCAGTCCTTCGGAAAAGACCTGCAAATTTGCGATGGGGGTTTTCAGGGGTCCCGCATTTTCCGCGAGCACCGCATCGACATGCCGCAGCGCATCGCGCGCAGCCTGTGTCATGCTTTGGCCCGCATCGGCTTGGGCGATCAATGTCGGAACCGGGCCGGCGGCGTCGAGCAACCGACCACCTTCCAGCGCAATGACCGGAACGCCGGTCAGGCCCTGAAATTCGAGGCCGACTTTGGTGTCGGACCGAACCGGTGTCGTCGATGTCACGGCGATCGCCGCATCGACGCGGCGCGGATCGTCCGGAGCGAGACTGAGCGCAGTCACTTCGCCGACACGAATGCCATTGAAGAGGACGGCCGCACCAACCAGCAGGCCCGGTACCGAGCCTTCGAATTGCGCGTGGTAGGTCGTCCGCGGGCCGAGGCCGCCGGTGTTGTGGAGCCAATAGACGAAGCCGAAAACCGCCGCGATGGCCGCCAGCACGAAGGCGCCGATGATGACAAAGGGGGCAGCATCAACGAGCGCTTGCCATGGAAGTAGGCTCTCACCCACGGATGTTCGGATTGCAGCAGTTCACGCATCGGCCCGATGGCGACAATCCTGCCGTCCGCCAGCGCCGCGACGCGGTCGCAGACGGTATTCAGGCTGGCGAGATCGTGCGTCACCATGAACACCGTCAAGCCGAGCGTTTTCTGCAATGTCTTGATCAGGGTATCGAAATCGCCGGCCGCGATCGGATCGAGACCGGAGGTCGGCTCATCGAGAAAGACGATCGCCGGGTCGAGCGCCAGGGCGCGCGCCAGCGCCACGCGCTTGGTCATGCCGCCCGACAGTTCGGAGGGAAACTTGTCGCCGTCCTCCGGGGTCAGGCCGACCATTTCCAGCTTGGCCGTGGCAATCTCGTCCAGCAACGCATCTGACAGCACCAGATTCTCACGCAGCGGAAACTGAATGTTCTGCCGCGCCGTCAGCGAGGAGAACAGCGCCCCCTGCTGGAACAGGATGCCCCATTTGCCCGCGGCCATCTGCGTTTTGCGATCATGGGTCGAGCCGATCGTGGCGCCCATCACCTCGATCTCGCCGCTCCGTCGCGGAATCAGGCCGATGACGGTGCGCATCAGCACCGACTTGCCGCCGCCCGAGGCGCCGACCAAGCCGAGGATCTCGCCACGGCGCACATCGAGAGCGAGGTGATCGATGACAATGCGGCGTCCGAAACCCACGACGAGGTCATTGACCCGAATGGCGAACTCTCCAGCCGATGCATCCATCGCTACATTCCAATCGACGCGAAGAACACCGCGAACAATCCATCCAGCACGATCACCAGGAAGATCGACTTCACCACCGAGGTCGTCGTCTGCTTGCCGAGCGACTCGGCGCTGCCCTTGACGCGCAGGCCCTCGCTGCAAGCCACGATGCCGATCACCAGCGCCATGAACGGCGCCTTGATCATCCCGACCTCGAAATGCGTCACGGAAACGGCGTCGTGCAGCCGCGCAATGAATATGGCCGGTCCCATTCCGCCGTAGAACCATGCGACCAGGCCACCGCCGTAGAGGGCAGCCATCGATCCGATGAATGTCAGGATCGGCAGCGCACAAACCAGCGCAAGAACACGCGGCAGGATCAAAACCACGACGGGATCAAGACCCATGGTGGAGAGCGCGTCGATTTCCTCGCGCATCTTCATGGATCCGATCTCGGCGGTGTAAGCGCTGCCGGAGCGGCCGGCGACCATGATCGCGACGATCAGAACGCCGAGTTCGCGCAGCACGAGAATGCCGACCATATCGACGACGTAGGATTCGGCGCCGAACTTGCGAAAATGAAAGAATCCCTGCTGAGCGATGATCGCGCCGATCAGAAACGTGATGAGCAGTATGATGGGGATCGCCTGCCAGCCGACCCGATAGAGTTGATAGACCAGCGACGTGAGCCGCAGCGAACGCGGCCTGCGGATGATACCGAGCAATCCAACGCAAAGCGAGCCGAGCATATGCAGGAACACGGCGGCGTCTTCACGGGATTCCCAGGCGGCGCGGCCGACCTCCTCCACTTTGGCGATCAAGGGATTGCGCGCCCCGGGTGGCGTGGGATTATGCCGGTTGACGTGCCTGACCTCCTCGATCAGGCCGGCGTGGTTTTCGGAGATCCCGACGACTTCGACCGGACGGCCGGCAACCGCTAGTCGCCGCGACAGTTTTTCGAGCAGCCAGGCTCCCAGCGTATCGAGTTCACTTACGCCGCTCATATCCATTTTCAGCGACGTCGCCCCCTCGACCCGCGGCGCGGCGACTTCCGTGAGCGCTTCCAGGGTGGCGACATTCACCGCGATCCAGGAACCATCCGGGCGCAACTCGAGAGCATCGCCTCTCGATGTGACCGCCAATTGGGGCGTCGTCGCCAATGCAAAATCTCCGGCTCGCCCATTCTTCATAAAGCTGCACTGGGGAAGGGCGTTGACTTGCCTCAAACCGCCGTCACGGCAGTTCGCCCAACAGGCATTGATGCAAGTCAACGGCACGGACCGCCGCTTGTGTAGATTTTCGCTTGGTTCAGAAGGGAACACCCGCAATATGCCGGCGCGACGAAACGCTGCGTCATAGACGGCATCCGAGCCGGCCAGCGCGCCGGTGTGGGTTGCCGCCGCCCTGGCTCCTTGCGCCATCCGTCCTGATTTGACAACGACGACCGGCTTGACCCGCGCCGCCGACATGAACTTCCGGGGGTCCTTGATCAGAACCAAGCTCTCCGGCTTCGGCAACGATCTCGGGAACCGTCGGTGCCGGCGTGGTGACAACGACCAGTTCCGGGACAAACGGAAGCTCGGATAGACGCCTGACCGTCGGTATGCCGCCAATCTCCCGATAACGCGAATTGACCACACCGACCCGGCCTTCAAACCGGGATGCGGGATGTTGTTTATAATCGCTCGCCCGACTGATCCGCTGCGCGTGCTCGCGCCAACCAATGTCACCGGGTTCGGAGCAAGCAGGCTGTTCAATCGATAAGTCGACATGGATTTGTACGACGAAAGATGTTGGCGCTTTTCAGTGCGACGAACAATTTTCTGACGGGCTTTAGAGAGTACGCTTCTCGCCACGCATGCAGTCTCGCATGGCCTGCATGATATTCTCGCGCGAGATGATGCCGACCAGGCGCTGATCCGCATCCATGACCGGAATGCTGCGAAGCTGATGCTCGATCATTAGCTGCAACACACGCACCAGCTTCGTTGTTGCGCCCACATAGATAAATTCGTGGATCATCACATCGGAAGCGGTTCGCTTCATAAGCTCGTCATAGCGCGGAGCCATCGAACCCAGCGCGAGGGCAAAACATTTGAGGACATCGAACTTTGTCACCAGGCCGACGACCTCCAGCTGGTCGACAACCGGATAGGCATTGAAATCATCGCAGGCGAACAGATCGCTGAGTTCGCCCATCGTGGCATCACACGATACCGTCTTGACCTTGCGCGTCATGTAGCGGTCGACGATCTGTTCGGGAAATTGGTGCAAGATACCACCCAATCCGCTACATCTGACGTATGGCGAGCCGTGGCTCATATGCGCGCAGTCTTCCACGCCGCACGCGCCCGACTTCTCAATTCAACCGGCCGCCTTGACCTCGATTGTTTTGGCCTGCGCGGGCGGCGGATTCGGTACCGCGACATTCAGAACTCCCTTCGACATCACCGCTTTGATGCTGTCGAGGTTTACGCTTCGCGGCAGTTCGACCGTCCGGACGAAAGAACCGTAGCGGCATCCGTGACGACAGACCGGCAAAGCTTTTGCTGAAGCCATCGAACAGCCGGTCCATCTCTTGCTGCAACATCGTCAACGGGTTTGCTTCGGTACGCGCCAGGGAACTATCCCGGCCTAT
>JBIQHO010000273.1:0-4894 GCA_044508545.1 Bradyrhizobiaceae bacterium
TCTTTCGGAAAAGACCTCGCCGTGCCCTTCCTCGTCGAAGCGATAAACCATCACGCGGTCATAGCCGGTGAGATCCTTGAATATCGCGGCGGTTTCGTCGCAGAGCGCGCGCAGCGACGACGCCGAGGTGATGCGGTGAAGGGCCCCGTCGAGCGCCAGCCCGACATTCGAGGAGCGGCCTGCCGGTTCGAACTCGAGGATGAACCCCCCGTTGGACGGCCGATGAATGGTGCAGTCGAATTTGCGCTGCGGGGTCCTCAGGCTGCAGCGCACGGTCATCGGCTTCCCGTCCAGAGGTTCGCCAAGACACGGAAGGAGTTCCGGCAGCAGGCCGTCGTCCAGCGCGGAAAGGGGGAGACCGACGACCGGGTCGATTTTCAGGAATTCTTCTGCATTGGCGCTCGCCTGGATGATGACGAAGTCCGGTTCCTGCACGGCAAGCAGGACGCCATGCGGTTGAATCGACCCCGCGAGATGGATTTGCTCACGCTCGCAATTTGCAAGCGTCGCCTGTCCGAAGGCGGGAGATGCAAGGGCAACCAATCGCTCCCTCCTTGACGATTATGCTTCTTCGCCGTCCGGGTCTCGCTCGCTCAGATTATATCGGTCAAGTTTGGCGTAAAGACTCTGCCGGCTCAAGCCCAGAATTTCCGAGGCCGTGGTACGGTTTCCTTCGGCAAGCTGCAGGGCGGCGCGCACGTAGTGCTGTTCGACGACCTCGACGGTGCGTTTGACCAGCTTGCGCAGAGGCGTTTTGCCGACCGTTTCGGTCATGGCGGCCAATGCCGCCCTGAGGTCGTCGCTTTCGAACGTTGGCGACAGGCGCCGTGAGACGTTTCGCAGGATAAGAATGACCCGCGTCTCGGTTCCCTGCTGGTAGCTGGAACCGGAAATTTCGATCTCTGTTTCGGTGCCCAACTCGCCCTGTATGGAGGTCGAAAGCAACCGCACCATGCCGTGCCGCTGGATGTTCGAAACCACCACGTTGACGTCGGCGCCCGGCCGCAGAAGCCAGCGGCCCAGGCTTTTATCGACGACAGATTCCGCCGACCCGACTTCAACGAGATCGGCGAATGCGCTGTTGGCTCTCTTGATCGCCCCGTTCTCGTCGAGGATCGTCACCGCATCCGGAATGCGATCCAGGCAGCTCGCGCTGGTGTCGCTGTCCGGCCCTGCCTTGGCTATCGTGCCGATGGGGGTCATCTGCAGGAGGTAGGCCGGCATCGACTCGTGCGTCATCAGCGATCCGCGCAAGGTCCAGGGGACCGCCGCTTCGCCGAGATGGATCACGATGCTCGGCGCCTTGCCCAGGTCGCGGACCCGGCGCAGCATCAATTCAACGGCCTCCCGCTCCCGGCTCGCGATCTCCTGGAGGAAATCGCGATCCACCAAACTTTCCTTGCGGCGGCCGGCGCCCGACAGCACGGTCGAGGCGGTCCGGTTCGCTTCAACGATTTTGAGGTCTTCGACCTTGACCATCAACACCGCATCGTGGGCGTCCTCGATCACGAGGCGATATCGGGTTTCAATCTCGCGGAGTTTCCAGTAATCGCGCTCGATTGTCTGTTGCGCGGAGATCAGCCGGGCCTGCAATTCGGCGACGGCCTGGATGTTCTTGCCGACCGCCAGCATTCCGGCGCGGCCACCCAGCAGCACGGTGGTGAATTCCATCGGCAGTTCGAGGCCGCTGGGGAACCTCTGCGTGATTTGCCGGAAGGCCGAAATTCCCGTCTGGCGTGTGTCCTGCATCATTTGCAGGATCTTTTCGCCGGATGCGCCGACGACGTCCGACCAGGGGAGGCCCACCCAGCTGTCGATATTTTCCCTCGCCAGCAAACGTGACAGCGTCGCCTCACGGATGACGCCGTCCATATCAAGAAGTAGGGTTACGTCGGGTTGGGGGGCGCTGAACGCCGACATCGCTTTTTGTATCCAGATTCAATCGCCTGATCGGCGGCAAATGTGACGCGCGCGTGATTGCGAGCCGTCGTAAGACATTGAGAATCCAGTCAATGTGATCTGGTTTGCTCACGTCGCCGGGACGAAGTCAAGCCGTTTTTCTTGCCCTTCGTCTTTAGTCCACCTTCGTCCAACTTGCCCGCCGTCGCGTTGATTTTCGGCAGCGAGGCGGAACAACAGTTGGTGAGAAGCTCTCGATCATGACAAGATAAGTTGACAATTTGTTTTGTTAAGTGTCGATTACGAATAGGTAATGTCGCCGAGAACAGTAAATCGGGAGCGAGAAAGTGACAGTCAGAAATGCGATACTCACCGCGGCCTTGGGTATTTCGGTCATTGCGCTGGCACCCCCCAGCCCGAGCTTCGCTGCGGGCGCCGCTGGGGGCGATCCTGCGAAGGGAGAGCAGGTCTTCAAGCAGTGCATGACGTGCCATCGGATAGGTCCCGGTGCGAAGAACATGGTCGGTCCGGTCCTGACCGGGGTCATCGGCCGCCATTCCGGCACCTATCCGGGATACTCCTATTCGGAGTTAAACAAGCACGCCGGCGAAAACGGTCTCGTGTGGAGCGAGGATACGATCTTCGAGTATCTTCCGGACCCGAACGCATTCTTGAAGAAGTTCCTGACCGACAAGGGCAAGGCCGATCTGGCGACCGGATCGACCAAGATGACCTTCAAGCTCGCAAACGAGCAGAAGCGCAGGGACGTGATCGCCTACATCAAGACGTTCTCGCCGAATGCGAAGTGACTGACCGTCATCGCCAGCGCTGTCGGAGGTCGACAACGTTGGCGACGCCGGCAAGCGCGAGGCACGCAGTATACCACGGCCACGCGTGGCCGCCGAGCGTCAGGCGCAGCGCGAGCAGCAGCAAGGCGCCGGCGAGAAGATTGGGCAGCAACCGCGCCGGCGCGATGCCGCGACCCGTCTTGCGCCAATAAAGCGTAATTGCGACTGTTTCGGCGGCGACAACGATCAGAATCAGATCGATCGCGTGAACCCCTGACAAAAACTCGATCATCGCTGGCCTCAGTTCAGATCGACCGCGCCAGCCCGGTGAGATGTGCGATGTTCTTGAAGAAGATCCGGATGTGCGACAGTGGTTTGGCGCGCACCAGTTCCTTGTTCATGTAGGCATCCCATGTCAGTTGCTGCACGTCGCGGTCCCGGCAGATCGCGACGAAGCGCTCGCGGCGATTGTCGCTGCTGTACCAGAAGCGCTGCATTTGCCCGAGAATCCAGAACACGCCGCCGTGCAGGCGCATGAACCGCTTGCGCGCGCGGGCGAGTTCGCGCGCATCGCCGCTGCGCAAAAAGTTGTGGACCGCGTCGGCCACGATGCGTCCACTCGCCATCGCGTAATAGATGCCTTCGCCCGACGCGGGCGCGACGACGCCGGCCGCGTCCCCGGCCAGCACGACATCGCGGGAGTTGTCCCAGCGCTTGAGCGGCTGAAGCGGTATAGGCGCGCCTTCGCGCCGCAGGGTCGCCGCCTGGCTCATGCCCACGGCTTGCCGCAGCTCGGCGACGGAGCCGCGCAGGGAGAACCCCTTGCACGCGCTGCCGGTCCCGATGCTCGTGGTCGCGCCGTGCGGGAAGATCCAGCTATAGAAGTCCGGAGAGAGCTTGCCGCGATAGATCACGTCGCATCGCGTGCCGTCGAAGGCGGCCTGCCCCTGGTCCGGCGAGCGGACGATCTCGTGATAGGCGAAGACGTAGCGAATGGTCTCCGCCCCCGGAATGCATTGCCGGCCTACCGCGGATACGGCACCGTCGGCGCCGATCACCGCGCGGGCGCGGACCTCCGTCGTTTGCCCGTTACCGGTGGCATCGCGCGTTTCGTAACGCAGCACCGCCGTGCCATCCTCGTCGCGCTTGAATTCCCGGAAGGCGCCGGTGGCGCGCGCGGCGCCCGCGCGGCGGGCACGCTCGCGCAGCCACTCGTCGAACACGTCGCGGTCGACCATGCCGACATAGCCGCCGTCGATCGGCATATCGACCTGCCTGTCGGCCGGCGACACCATCCTTGCCGAGGAGATGCGCGCGACGATCAAGCCGTCCGGTATGTCGAAGTCGCGGATCAGCCGCGGCGGAATCGCTCCGCCGCAGGGCTTGATGCGGCCGGCGCGGTCGAGCAGCAGCACGCGATATCCGAGCCTCGCCAGATCGTTCGCCGCGGTCGCGCCCGCCGGACCGCCTCCGACCACCGCCACATCGTATGTCCGGAGATCTGTCATGTCATGCTCCCTGATTGGCGGGGCTGGGCATCGGCCCCGCCGGATGTTTCCCGGTAGATGGCCGGCCGATGCGGGCCGCAAGGCAAGCGGCCAATACGAACAGTCCGGCCTCGGCTGCGAAGACAAGCGAATAGGAGAGCGAGAGCGACGGCAGCGCGCGTCGCGCCGCATCGCTCGCCAGCGTCCCGATGAATCCGCCAATTCCAAACGAGATCGCCTGCGCCGCGCCCCACATCCCCATGCGCATGCCTTCGCGGTCCCGATGCCCGGAATCGACCAGGTTCATCATCGCGCCGATCGCCGCGATCGCGTAGATGCCGTTGGCGACTCCGAGCATCAGGACCGACAGGCGCAACGGCCAGGGCGGCCCGACCAGCGCGGCGAGCGCGAGCCCGCTCAGCGCCAGCGCCGATGCGAGACAGCCTGCGATGATCCACGGCGTTGTCCGCGCCCGCCACGCCGGCATCAGCATGTTGATGACGGGGACCAGCAGCATGCCGGTCAGCGCGCCGGTGTGCTGGACGCCCGACAGTTGCGTGGTCTCGCCCGGCGTCATGCCGAACACGGCGCCGGCGAACGGTTCGAGGATGAGATCCTGCGCGCTGTAGGCCAGCATCGAAATGAAGATGAAGATGGCGAAGCGCCGCGCCGCGGGCTCGCGCCAGACCTCCCTGAAACTCTCGCCGAACGAAGCGTCGC